>NZ_JBSFMM010000051.1:0-56504 GCF_053599555.1 Streptomyces sp. NPDC000941 | reverse complement strand
CGCGCCCTCGCCTCGCGCCGCCTCGGCGGGCGCGGCCCCGGCGGGCACGGCCTGGACGGACGCGCCTCCGGCAGGCGCAGACTCGCCGGACGCGCCCTGGGCGGCCGCAGCCCCGGCAGGCGCAGCCCCGCCGGCCTCGGCCCCGGCCTCGGCGGGCGCGGCGGCGCCGTCCGCCAACAGGCCCTTCAGCCGGCGCACGATCAGGCCCATCGCCCAGCCGTCCACCGCGACATGAGACACGTACAGCGCGAGCCGGCGCGGTTCGCCACCGGGCCCGGTCAGCACCGCCACGCGGATGCCCCACTCCCGCGACAGGTCGAAGTCCGTCACGGCCAGGGCGTCGAGCGCCGCGGCCGGATCGTCGCCGTGGACGACCCGGACCGTCAACCGCCCCTCCCCCTGCACCTCCTGGTACGGGGTGGAGTCGGCGGTCCCGTCCCGGTACACGGTGCGCAGGCTCTCGTGGGCGGTGACCAACTCCCGTACGGCGTCGATCACCTCGCGCAGCGAGCGGCCCTCGGGAACCGGCAGCGACATGCGCTGGTTGTAGTCGTAGTGGGCCCGCTGGGCACGGCTCTGCAGCGCGCGGTAGATGACCTGCTGGCCCCAGGTGAGCGGGGCGCGTACGGCGCGCAGCCCGCCGAACTCGACGACCTCCTCGCGAGGGAACTCCGCGCCGGTCAACGCTGCCTCAGCACGAAGTCCGCCATCCGGCCGACGGTCGAGAGGTTGTCCGGTGACATCTCTCCGTCGGGGACGTCGATTCCGTAGTTCCCCTGGAGCCAGACCAGCAGCTCCAGCATGGCCATCGAGTCGAAGTCGGGGATCTCCAGCAGGTTGGTGCCGGGGCCGGGCGGGGCCTCGGCAAGCGCGGGCACCACCACGGTGATCTGCCGGGCGATCTCCTCGACCAGGCTCTCGCGGTCCATCACGCGCTTCCTTCCTTGTCGTGCTCCGGCCCGGCCTCGGGCCCGGGTGCGGCGGGACGCGGGGCGAGGACCTTGCCGGTCGTCGAGCGGGGCAGTTCGTCGGTCACCTGGATACGCCGCGGAATCTTGTGCTCCATCAGCCGCTCCTGGCACCACCGGATCAGCTCGTCGGCCGTCACCGGCCCGGGGGCGGCGACCCGGGCCACCGGCACCTGGCCGCGGCCGCCGTCCGCCTCCGCGAAGACCTGCGCGTCGGTGACGGCGGGGTGCTCGGCGAGCACCCGCTCCACCTCCACCGGATTGACCTTCTTCCCGCCGACGTTGATCATCCGGGCGAGCCGGCCGATCAGCTTGATGGAGCCGTCGGGGCCCAGGGTCGCCAGGTCCCCGGTGCGCAGCAGGTCCCCGTTCAGGGACAGCGGGCGCACCCCGTCGACATGGGCGTAGCCGTCGGCCAGCGTCTCCGTGGCCAGCTGGAGTTCGCCCGCGCCGTCCTCCCCGTCCGCCTCCCGCAGGGTCGCCACGATCCCCGGCAGGGGCTGCCCGACGTCCCCCGGGCGGTCGCCCTCCGGGTCGACGGGCTTCACGGTGATCGCCCCGGCCTCCGAGCAGCCGTACATGTTGAGCAGCGCGAAGCCGTGCTCCTTCATCACCGCCGCCGCGGCGCCGCTGGGAATCGGGGCGCCGGCGGACAGCGCGCGCTCCAGGCCGTCGAAGCGTGAGGTGGTGTCGGCCGCCATGAGCCGGTAGTGGAAGGGCAGGGCGATCAGCACCCGCGCCCCGCTGTCCCGGACCGCGGCCGCGATCTGGGAGGGCACCACGCGCGATCCGCACAGCGTCACCGGCGCGCCGCTGAGCAGCGGGGCGAGCAGGCCGAGCGTATGTCCGTACAGATGGAAGACCGGCGCCGCGCACACCACGGGGGTCGAGGGGCCATAGCCCATGGCCTCGGCGCACCGCAGCGAGTCCACGATCTGGGCGCGCATCGACCGCACGGCGCCCGAGGGTTCGCCCGTCGAGCCGGAGGTGAGGAAGATGCCCGAGCGGGGGGAGGGGAAGGCGGCGCCCCCGCCGTCGCTCCCGGAGGCGGAGACGGCCAGCGAGAGCCCGTGACGCTCCCATACGGATCCAGAGTCGGCGTCGCCGGGTCGGGGGTCGGCCAGCAGCAGATGGGGCCCGAAGGCGGCGGTGACACGGGCGTACTCGGCCGCCGGCTGGCCGGAGTCCAGATGCATCAGCGGCACCTGGAGCAGATCGCAGGCGAGGGTCGCGACGAGGGTCTGTACGGGCCTGCTGGTACGCACCGCCGCCAGCCGCAGCGGCCCCCGCGGCTCCCGCGACCGCAGGCGCTCGGCCAGGTCTTCGGCCGCCCCGAGCAGCCCGTCCCAGCTCCAGGTGTGACCGGCCTGCTCCCTGACGGCGACGCGGCCCGGATCGGCGATCCGGCTCGCGATCTCCTCGCACAGCCCCATGGACACCGCGGCTCCTCCCCGTTGTAAGCCTCGTCGCCTGAATGCCCCGTCGGCCGGGAATTCCGCCACAGGACGTGCAATGCCGCCATTGAGGAATTGCCGCCCGGAAACGGCGACTTGTCGCCCGGGTCAGCGCCGGGAAACTACGGGCACCATACAGGCGCGTACCGCGCGGGTGAGAGGGATTGGCAGCAACATCATCGGCAAATCAGCGACACCGCGACAGACCAAGGCCCCGCCCTCCCCGTGCCGGGGAAGAGCGGGGCCTGGAACGCCTGGAACGCCGGGTTACTTGAGCGCCCCCGCTGTCAGACCCGCCTGGACCTGACGCTGGAAGACGATGTACACGCCGAGCACCGGCAGCATCGCCAGCACCAGTCCAGCGAAGAGCGCGGACCAGTCCCCCTTGTACTGCTGGCTGGCCGCCAGCTGCACCAGACCCTGCGTCAGCATCCGCTTGTCCTCATCCGTGTTGAGCACGGTCGGCAGCATGTACTGGTTCCACTGCCCCAGGAAGTTGAAGATGCCGACGCTGATCAGGCCCGGCTTCGCCATCGGCAGCATCACCTGGAAGAAGGTCCGGGTTTGCGAGGCCCCGTCGATCAGCGCCGCTTCGGCCACCGATGAGGGCAGCGTTTTGAAGAAGGACGTGAGGAAGAAGACGGTGAACGGCAGCGAATAGGCGATATAGACCAGAATCAGCCCGTGGTAGGTGTTGAGCAGGCTCATGTTCCTCATGACGAAGAACAGCGGCACCAGCGCAAGAATGACCGGGAAGCTCATTCCGCCCACGAACATGAAGTAGATGAGCCGTTTACCCGGGAATTCGAAGCGGGCCAGGACATAGGCCGCCATCGACCCCAGCAGCATCGTCCCGATCAGCGAGCACCCCACCACCAGGACGGTGTTGAGGAAGAAGTCGCCGATGTTCGACTTGTTCCAGGCCCGCGACCAGTTGTCGAAGTGCAGGCTGGACGGCAGACCCCAGGGAGAGGTGAAGATCTCCTTGTCGGTCTTGAGCGAGCTCATCACCGCCCACAGCAGCGGCAGGGTGACCAGCAGTCCCCAGAGCACCAGCATGCCGTGCGAGAAGACGTTGAGGACCTTCCCCTCGCCGCCGAGGCGGCCCTTGGGGGTGAAGTCCGGCACCTTGCGCGTTCCCGTGCCCGGCACCTTGCCCGCCGCCCCGGGCGCCTCGTCTGTCTTGGTGGCGCCCGGGAGCCCCGAGGGCTGTGCTTGCGCGGTCACTGTGCTACCCCCAGGTCAGCGGAGATACGGCGGTTCCGGTATGCGAAAGAGGGCCCGGCCATCCGGTACGCAAGGGCGAGCCTGGCCATCAGTACTCCAGCCATCAGTACTCCAGCCGCTCGCGCCGGCCGAGCCTGCCCACGATGACCGCGAAGATCAGGGTCACGATCAGCATCGCGACGCCGATCGCCGTCGCGCGCCCGGCCTGCCCATCGCGGAACGTCTTCGTGTAGACCATGTAGCCCAGCACCTGGGTGGAGTCCGCGGGTCCCCCCGGCCCCACGGTCATGATCTGCACGACGGCGAACGCGTCGAGGGCGAGTATCCCCATATAGATCCAGCCGGTCTGGACCGTGTCCCACAGCAGCGGCAGGGTGATCCTGAAGAAGGTCGTGATGCGGTTGGCGCCGTCCAGCAGCGCCGCCTCGTAGAAGTCCTTGGGAATGGCGCTCATTCCGGCGGAGAACAGGACGACATAGAAGCCGACGTTGCACCAGACCATGACCACCATGAGGCACCACAGCGCGAGCTTCGGATCGGCCAGCCACTCCTGCTGCAGTGAATCCAGCCCGATGCCCCCCAGAAACGCGTTGAGCGCGCCGTTCCGCGGGTTGTACGTGAACTGGAACAGCAGGGCGACAATCGCGATCGAGAGCACCTGCGGGAAGAAGTACACCACCTTGTAGATGCCCGACCCGCGCACCCCGGAGACGGCCGCGCCCTTCCTGCTACGGCCGCCGACGTTGAGCATGAAGGCGAAGAACAGGCCCAGGCCGAGCGTCACCAGCGGCACGACAAGCAGCAGGAGCACATTGTGCCCCACCGCTGTCCAGAACAGGTCGTCGTGCAGAAGCCAGTCGTAGTTTTCGAACCCGACCATCTTGAAGTCGGAGCTCAGTCCCGTCCAGTCCGTGAAGGAGTAATAAATGGACTGGACGAACGGCGAAATCACGAAGATCGCATAAATGACCACCGGCAGGGCCAGGAATCCCAGGGGAAACCCGTACTGCCGATACGCACGCTCGATCTTCTGCCGCGTGGACAGCTTGACGCGCGGTTGCCTGGCGCCCGGGTGTTTACCGCCCGGGACCTTCGCGACCACCGCCGTAGCCGACTGGTGCTTACCGTGCTGCATCTCTACCGACCTCGGTCTTTCCCTGCGCACAGGGCCGCTGGTGACGCTCGAACCTCATCAGGCGTGCTTGTACTTCTTCACGGCCTTGTCCTTGGCCGTCTCATCGGCGAACTTCTGGATCTTCTTGATCGTCTCGGCCGGGGTCATCCGGCCCGCCATCATCTCGCCCAGCGCGCCCACGCCGATCTGCTGCTTCTGCAGCGCCACGTACCAGTCCTGCAGACGCGGGTTGACGACGTTCGTCCCGGCCTTCTTCAGCGCCTCCTGGGCGGACGCCAGACCCGGCGGCAGGCTCAGGCCCTCGGTGCCGCCGTTGAGCGAGGTGAGCGAGGAGACCTGCTTGACGAAGTTCTTGGTGGACTTCTCGCCGAGCATGATGCGCAGCAGCTCCATGCCGCCCTCGGGGTTCTTCGCCGACTTGGGCACGATGAAGGGCTCACCGCCCGACGCCCAGATGGTGCCGAACGGCATCTTGTCGCCGCTGTCCAGGCTGGAGGGCGCGCTGACGGACATCTGGAAGTTGTCCGGCGTGGTCTTCTTCGCCTCGTTCTCCACCCAGGAGCCGTTCGGGATGAACAGCGCCTTGCCCTGGTTCCACGCGGTCTGCGACTCGATGTGGGTCAGGCCGGGGCTGCCCTTGAGGATGTAGCCCTTCTTGTAGAGCTCGTAGTACGCCTCGAAGGCGGCCTTGACGGCCGGGTGCTTCCAGGCGTTCGGCTCCAGGTTGTCGATCGCGATCAGGGTCTCGGGGCCACCGATCTTCGCGATGAAGGGGTAGAGGCTGAACGGCATGTAGTACGGGAACTTGCCCGGGTAGGTCCAGCCGGCGATGCCCTTCTTCTTCGCCTTCTCGCAGACCTTGAGCATGTCGTCCCAGGTCTCGGGGTACTCCGCGTCCAGCTTCTCCAGGTTGGTCTTGGAGTACCAGACGCCGTAGACGGTGTAGGCGTAGTACAGGATCCACACCGGCTTGCCGTCGAACTGGCCCATCTCCACGACACCAGGGCGCAGCGTGTCGCGCACCTTCTTGCTCGGGTCGTCCACGGAGGGCGCGTCCAGCAGCGGCGTCAGGTCGGTCAGCTGGTTCTTGGCGACCAGGGTGCCGAAGTCCATCTGCTCGGCGCCGGAGTTGTCGATCAGGTCCGGCGGGGTGCCACCGTTGAACCGCGGCTGCAGAACCGTCTGGATCTTCTGAGTGGCGGAGTGCTTGACCTTGCCGGCCGTCTTCGGGTACGCCTTCTCGTACTCGGCCTCGGCGTCCTTCGCGTACTTCTGGCCGAAACCACCATCGAAAATGACGACGTCGAGCGCGGCGCTCTCATTGACGGCGAGCGGGTTCTTGTCGCTCTTCTTGCCCTTGTCGACCTTGTTCCCGTCGTCATCACCGCCGCTCGCGCAGGCAGTCAGCATGCTGATGGACGGCACGGCAACCAGTCCGAGCGCCGCGGACCGCTTGATCAGGCCGCGACGGCCGAAATCTGGGGTGGATCCCATGCTCAAGTCCTCGCCTTCGTCAGGACTCAGGCGGTGTAGCGGTTTCCCGTACATACTCGCCTCCGGCGAGGGGCCCGACACCGCGGGTCAGTTGAAGCGTAAAACGGAGTATTACTGAGTGTGCGCCGGGGAGCACGGAGGCCCGCTAAGGACGAGCGCGACGTGGGGCCGCACAGCGGCCTCCCCCCGGGGCGACAGGTATAGTCCACTGGGCCTCAAGTGGGCAAGATCGAATGGTCATTGGGCCACAGTCTTTCCCGAGTTGAGACCTGTCCGACATACCGTAGGGGACACAGCCCGTACGGCACGCCGCCGTGCGCGTGAACCAACAAGAAAGGCGGCCCCTGTGGTCCGGAAGCAATTCCCCTTCGCCACCGCGCTTGTCGTGGTCGCGACACTCGCGTCGATATCGGCGTGCGGCTCCGAAGGGGGCGGGTCCTCCGCCGGCGACACCAAGGGCGGCGCGGCGCTCGGAAAGGGCATGGCCGAGCTCCCGGTCGAGCCGACCGAGTCCCCCAGCCCCACCGAAGACCCGACGGACGACCCGACCGACGACCCCACGGACACGCCGACGGGCGGTAACGCACTCGTCAGCCCGGACATCAAGATGGGCACCTGCGGATGGGGCTCGACCGGCATCCCGTACGCCAATGTGAAGATAACCAACTCCGATTCGAGCACGTCCTACTACACGCTGATGGTCGGCTTCGTCGACGGCAACGACAAGGCGGTGACCACGGGCTTCGAGTCGGACGCCGAGGTGGCCGGAAACGCCAGCAAGACCGTCAAGGTGGTCGGACTCCTGGCGGACTCTTCCAAGAAGGCCAAAAAGTGCCGGGTCTCCCTCGGCACCAAGTCCAAGACCGCGTCCTGAGCCGTGAGTCGCGGACGGCAGGCCCCGACCGCGGATGCCAAGCCCTGAGCCACTACTGACCGCGCTCTGATAAATCACTGGCGACCGTGCCCGAAGCCGCGGACGACCGCGCTCTGAGCCGCCGATGAGTATGGGAGGCGGGAGCGGCCCCACCCCCACCGCGGCCGGTCCCGCCCCGCCGGTCCCGCCCCGCCACCCCACCCGCTCACCCCGGTTCGGATTCCCCCACACATCCGTGACACCGCCTTGACACCGCTGGGGCGCAGCCTCCCTACTTAACTCTGCCCGACGCAACTGACAACGTTGTCTAGCTCGTGGAGAGGCGGAGCATGCGACTGAGACGCCCCAGCCCCAGACCATGGCACGCACCCCGACGACCGGCCGCCCTGATGGCGGCCGTTGTGCTGACGCTGACGGCCCAGGGCGCGGTGGCAGCCGCCGCGCAGGCCGATCCCGCCGCCGCGTCCGCCAAGCCGTCCGCCAAGTCGTCCTTCGCGTCGTCCTTCGAATCGGACGACCCGCAATTGGACTGGCGCAACACGGTGGAGACGGGCCCCGACGGCGAGAAGAAGGCCTCGGGGGTCGACGGCGGCTACAGCAACGGCATCCCCGGCAATGTCACCGACAAGGTGACCGCGGTCCGGGCCAACGGGGAGAACAGCGAGGACGGCGAGGTGAAGGAGAACCTCGTCGACGGAGAGTCCAGCACCAAGTGGCTGGTCTTCGAGAAGACCGCCTGGCTGGAATTCGACCTCAAGGACCCGGTCAAGGCCGTCCGCTACGCCCTCACCTCCGCCAACGACATCCCCGGCCGCGACCCCGCCGACTGGACCCTCAAGGGCTCCGCCGACGGCTCCGACTGGAAGACCCTCGACACCCGCGAGAACCAGTCCTTCTCCGCGCGCCTCCAGACCCGCGAGTTCGCCTTCGACAACGAGACGGCCTACCAGCACTACCGGCTGGAGATCACCCGCAACGCCGGCGAAGACATCGTGCAACTCGCCGAGCTGCAGCTCGCCACCGCCGACACCGCCCCGCCCGCCCCCGCCGATATGCGCACGCAGGTCGACAGCGGCCCGGCCGGCTCCCCCACCGCCAAGGCCGACGCCGGCTTCACCGGCACCCACGCCCTCCTCTACGCGGGCACCCACAAGCCGGACGGCCGGGCGTACTCGTACAACAAGATCTTCGACGTGAACACGGCCGTCACCCGCGACACCCTGCTCTCGTACCGGATCTTCCCCTCGATGCCGGAGACCGACCTCAACTATCCGGCCACCCACGTCTCCGTCGACCTCGCCTTCACCGACGGCACCTACCTGAGCGATCTGCCCGGCGCCGTCGACCAGCACGGCGCCCGGCTGAGCCCCCAGGGCCAGGCCGCCTCCAAGACGCTGTACGTCAACCAGTGGAACCACAAGGAGTCGCGGATCGGCGCGGCCGCGGCGGGCAAGACGATCGACCGCGTCCTGGTCGCGTACGACTCGCCCAAAGGCCCGGCGAAGTTCCGCGGCTGGGTCGACGACATCTCCATCGCTCCCAAGGCCCCCGAGAAGCGCCTCAAGCACCTCTCCGACTACGCCAGCACCACCCGCGGCACCAACTCCAGCGGCAGCTTCTCCCGCGGCAACAACTTCCCGGCCACCGCCGTCCCGAACGGCTTCAACTTCTGGACCCCGATGACCAACGCGGGGTCACGCAGTTGGCTGTACGAGTACGCCCGCGCCAACAACGACGACAACCTCCCCACCATCCAGGCCTTCAGCGCCAGCCATGAGCCCAGCCCCTGGATGGGCGACCGGCAGACCTTCCAGCTGATGCCGTCCACCGCCACCGGCACCCCCGACGCCGGACGCACCGCCCGCGCCCTCCCCTTCCGTCACACCAATGAGACAGCCAGGCCGCACTACTACGGCGTGACCTTCGAGAACGGCCTCAAGACGGAGATCACCCCCACCGACCATGCCGCGCTGATGCGGTTCACCTACCCCGGCGATGACGCAAGCCTCATCTTCGACAACGTCACCGGGGACGGCGGGCTGACCCTGGACGCCGAGAACGGCGTCGTCACCGGCTACTCCGACGTCAAGAGCGACCGCAACCCAGGGTCGGGCCGCATGTTCGTGTACGGCGTCTTCGACGCGCCCGTGAGCGCGGGCGGCAAGCTGTCCGGCGGGGGCGGGCAGGACGTCACCGGATACTTCCGCTTCAAGCCCGGCGCGGACCGTACGGTCACGCTGCGGATCGCCACGTCCCTGATAAGCCTGGACCAGGCGAAAACGAACCTGGACCGCGAAATCCCCGCGTCGGCTTCATTTGCGCAGGTCAAGTCCAGGGCACAGGCGGCCTGGGACAACATCCTGGGAAGGATCGAGGTGGAGGGCGCGACCCGCGACCAGCTCACCACCCTCTACTCGAACCTCTACCGGCTGTACCTGTATCCCAATTCCGGTTTCGAGAACACGGGCACCACGGAGAAGCCCAAGTACCAATACGCCAGCGCATTCTCCGAGCCGGCCGGCGAGAACACCCCGACCCGCACCGGCGCCAAGATCGTCGACGGCAAGGTCTACGTCAACAACGGCTTCTGGGACACCTACCGCACCACCTGGCCCGCGTACTCCCTGCTGACCCCCAAGCGGGCCGGTGAGATGGTCGACGGCTTCGTCCAGCAGTACAAGGACGGCGGCTGGATCTCCCGCTGGTCCTCCCCCGGCTACGCCGACCTGATGACCGGCACCAGCTCGGACGTCGCCTTCGCCGACGCCTACCTCAAGGGCGTCCCCTTCGACGCCGAGGCCGCGTACGAGGCCGCCCTGAAGAACGCCACCACCGTCCCGCCCGCGTCGGGGGTCGGCCGCAAGGGCATGGACACGTCCATCTTCCTCGGCTACACCACGACCAAGGCCCACGAGGGCCTGTCCTGGGCGCTGGAGGGCTATGTCAACGACTTCGGCCTCGCGGAGATGGGCAAGGCGCTCTACGAGAAGACCAAGAAGGCCCGCTACAAGGAGGAGTCCGAGTACTTCCTGCGCCGCGCCCAGAACTACGTCAAGCTCTTCGACGACAAGGCGGGCTTCTTCCAGGGCAAGGACGCGGACGGGAGCTGGCGCGTCGACTCCGAGAAGTACGACCCCCGGATCTGGGGCTACGACTACACCGAGACCAACGGCTGGGGCTACGCCTTCACCGCCCCCCAGGACAGCCGGGGCCTCGCCAACCTCTACGGCGGCCGGTCCGGGCTCGCGAAGAAGCTCGACACGTACTTCACCACCCCGGAAACCGCCTCCCCTGAATTCGCCGGTTCCTACAACGGCGTCATCCACGAGATGACCGAGGCCCGCGATGTCCGCATGGGCATGTACGGCCACAGCAACCAGGTCGCCCACCACGCGGCATACATGTACGACGCGGCCGGCCAACCCTGGAAGACCCAGGAGAAGGTCCGCGAAGTCCTCTCCCGCCTCTACCTCGGCAGCGAAATCGGCCAGGGCTACCACGGCGACGAGGACAACGGCGAGCAGTCCGGGTGGTACATCTTCAGCGCCCTGGGGTTCTACCCGCTGGTCATGGGCGGCTCCGAGTACGCGGTGGGCTCCCCCTTGTTCACCAAGGCCACGGTGCACCTGGAGAACGGCCGCGACCTGGTCGTCCGGGCCCCGAAGAACAGCGCCCGGAATGTCTACATCCAGGGGTTGAAGGTCAACGGCAAGCCCTGGAACTCGACCGCGCTGCCGCATGACGTGCTCGCGCGGGGCGGGACGCTGGACTTCGACATGGGCGCCAAGCCCACGAAGTGGGGCACTGGGGTGGCCGCAGCGCCTAGATCGATTACGACGGACGACAAGGTGCCGACGCCGCGCCACGATGTGACGGTGCCGCCGGGCGGGGGTTCGGCGCTGCTGGACGACACGTCGGGGACGGAGGCGTCGTTCGAGTCGCTGGACCTTCCGTTGGCCGATTCGTCCCGGGTGGTCCAGTACACGCTGACGTCGCCGGGGGACCGGACGAAGGCCCCGTCGGGCTGGGTGCTGCAGGGTTCCCACGACGGTGAGAAGTGGACGGAGTTGGACCGGCGCTCGGGCGAGTCCTTCGCGTGGGACAAGCAGACGCGGGTCTTCTCGGTGCGGTCGCCGGGGTCGTATGAGCGCTACCGCTTGGTGCCGGAGGGGAAGACGACGCTGGCGGAGGTTGAGCTGCTGTCGTAGCCCGGCGTGTTCGGCACGGGCCGCGTCGTCCCTGCGGGGGCGGCGCGGCCCGTCGGCGTCTCAGGCCGCCTGGGCGGGTTCGAAGGTGGGCGCGGACGGTGCGGCGAACCAGATCAGCCGGGCGGTGGTGTTGTCACGCCGCCCGAACCACCACGCTGCCCGCTCAGCGGACTTGAGGCTCAGCCGATACTGACCGTCCGCGGTGACAATGTGAGCGCTTCCGTCTCCGTACGCCAGTCCCCAGGCTGCGATCCGCCCTTCGGGCTCGCCTGGGGCGACGTCGTACTGGACGGTAACGGCGAAGACGCGCGGAGCGTTGTTCAGGGCGAGTTCGCGCAGCTCCTTGTCGGTGTCATACGGGGCGGGTTGGGTGTTCTGCGGGGATACGGTGTCCATGGATGTCTCCTGTCGCAAGGAGGAGTTGGAGTGGCCTGGCTCACAACGTAGCGCGCCGCCCCTAACAGTTTACTCGACTCACACCAAAAGCTTTACAAGTACCCTCTTGTGGGTGACCACGAGGCCCATGAACGGGCAAGAGAGAAGGACCATGCCGCCCAGCAACCCTCCAACCGTGCGACGACAGCGCCTGGGTGCGGAACTGCGGAAGCTCCGCGAGCGTGCCGGGATGTCAGCGGCAGCAGCGGCAGGCCTCCTGGGCAGCAACCAGACCCAGATCAGCAACATTGAGGCGGGGCGGCACGGAGTGAGCGCCGACCGGGTGCGGACTCTCGCCTGCAACTACTCGTGCACGGACGACGCGCTCATCGAGGCGCTGATCGGCATGACCGGAGAGCGCGGACGCCACTGGTGGGAGGAGTACCGAGGAATCCTGCCCGCCGGGCTTCTCGACCTGGCCGAACTCGGCCACCATGCGGTCGCCTTGCGCGTCGCGCCCGCCATCCACATCCCCGGGCTGCTCCAGACTCCGGAACACGCCCGTGAGGTGTTCCGGCAGGTCGTCCCAGCCCTCCCACCACACGAGGTGGAGCATCGAGTGTCGCTCCGCATCAAACGACAAGAAGTCCTGCACCGGGACGGTGCAACACCACTCACCGCAGTCATCCACGAAGCCGCCTTGCGCATGAAGTTCGGCGGACCGGAGATCACGCGGATGCAGCTGCGGCATCTTTCGGAGATGAGCGAGCGGGACCACATCACGATCCGCGTCATTCCCTTCGACGCGGGAGTCTTTCCGGGCGCTGGTCAGGCTGTCTTCTTCGCCCTCGGCCCCGTCGCACAACTGGATACGGTGCAGTTGGACCAGACACACGGTCCCGTATTCATCGACGCGGAGGCGCAGCTTCAGAAGTACCGAGCGCTCTTGGACCGCCTGGAGGAAGTGGCCCTCAAGCAAGAAGAGTCACGCAGTTTCATCCATAACATCATGCAAAGTCTTGGAACGGAGTAGAAGTTGCGGACCATCGCCTGGCAAACCTCCTCGTACTGCGGAGAAGGAGAAAGCTGCGTGAACGTCGCACGGATCGCCGCCGACTGGCAGAAGTCCTCGTACAGCCACGAAGGTTCCAACTGCCTCTACCTCGCCGCCCCCACCACCGACGCCATCAAACTCCGCGAGAGCGACGACCCCGGCATCACCCTCACTACCACCCCCGCCACCCTCGGCGTCTTCATACGCGCCGCCAAGGCGGGCCAGTTCGACCACCTCGCCAACCGATAGAACTCGAAATCCCCGGCGACCAAGCTGCGCATGGTCGCCGAGTACGACGCCCGCGCCCAGGTGACCACCACCACCGAGTACGAGCCCGCGTGTCGCGCTCATATGAATGCCTCGTGAGCCAGGTTCCAGAAAGACGCCGCAGTACAGCCTCAAACAATCCGGCAATCGGAAGCGCCACCGGAGCTGCTACCAACGAATTAGCCACCTCACGGATTTCCCGCCGCAGGCCACTCGACCGCCCACTCGCCCTCGGTGAAGAACTCCTCCAGCGATGCGTAATCCTCCACCCAGTAGTCACTGTATCCATTCTCGAATTCACGATCAAAGGCCATCAGGATCAGGTAACTCGGCGGGGTATCTGGGAGCCTCTGGATCCTGACATACTTCCCCGCATCGTCTCCGGAACGGATCAACCCGACCTCATCGATCCGGATCAAAGGACCTCCCAGAAATCGCCCCGCGCCAGAGCTGTCCGGACTATTCGACCAATGGAACGTGATTGTTCACGACAGCCTTCTTGTCTCCAGGCTGCGCGAATATCTCGAAGTGTACATGCGGGATGTCAGGCCAATGCTTCCCCTGTATGGAATCGGGGTCCATCCGGAACTGCCGCAACCCGTCTGCGCTACGGAAGGCTCCTCGATTCTTTCCCAGCTCTCTATAGCCCTCGCCAAGGAACCTCTCAGCGGCGGGCTCTTTCGTCATTGCCTCCACGCACAGCAACGCCATTGAATCCAGTGAATTTAGACGCTGACACGCCGTTGCATCGGCGTCTCAAATTCACCAAAGGCTCAGGCATCGAATACCACTGAGCGACTGTCGTACCGAAGCAATCCGCGAGCCCCAGCCCGCCGGCTTCCCTGGCCAACCGGGACTTCTTCTCGTTCTTGTCAAAGGCCCTCGAAATAAACCTGTCGACGCGCAAATTCATCGCGCACCTTCGCCTGAGTCTCGGGATAGAGATTTCGATAAATCCCCATATCCACCTTTCGCAAGCGCACCCAAATCGAGGCGAGGGACCCCGCGAGTTCGTAGCCAGCTAGCGTGGAGATCTCGTCGTCTTCCACTGATTTGACCACGGCTTGCTCGGCGCGAGGGTCATCCCAGCACGGCAGGCTCAGCAAGGCGTTCACCCGCCAGGCGGGATCGGCCTCCTCACTCGCCAGGATGGACCGCAGGGTCTCCGCCCGGGAGTCCCAGCCCAACAACTCGGGACTGACCAGAGCGGCCATGAATTCACGCGGCGGCACATAGTGGTGGCGCTCGACATAATGTAGAACGAGGCAAGGCGCCGAGTACGTGACACCATCGCGTCCGAAAACATGGATCTCTCCATTGCCCTCGGGTGGTGAGTCTGTACAGAACTCGCACTCGTGGGTGCCCAGTTTCAGGCTCCTAGGCCACCGAGATTCCTCTCTCAGTCGGTCCACTACGCCGTGAGGAACTTCTGCACCGGAACTCTGAACTCCCAGCTCCGGTCCCAGCCAGCCGACATTTTTCATCGGCAGGGGAGACTCTTCATAGGTAAACTCGGAGAGGTCTTTATATTCAGCCATTTCCGAACCTTGGACTCCGGCAGGCCACCCAGTGGCAGACTCCCATATTTTCCGCGATTATATCACTGAGCAGGGTGGGCTGATCCACGACGATCGACCCTTCTCGGTAGGTCATGGGGAGTCCCGTTATCGGGTTTTTCCCGAGTGGGGACAGTGTGTAATTGGGAATTGTGTCGCCTGGACCGAACACTTCCACTGGCTCCACCTTCGGGCCCCCGGGGCCAGCTATTCGCAGGCCCTTCATGGCGTCCAACTTTCCCCCGTCTTCGACGTACATGTACACATGAGTGCCCTCGGGCACTTGGAAAGTTCCGCCCCCACGATAGCCACCATGCCCATGAATGACCGTGGTCCCGTCATCCCTGAGCCCAGGAATCGCTCGGGCGCCGCCGGAGGTGGGCTCACTCAAGGTGCCGGATGCACCTTGGTTGCCCTCGTACGGCGCTAGACCGAGCGGATCCGTCCACGTGTGGGGGTTGTGGATGTAGGTGGCGGGGTTGGGGGCTGAGGTGAGGCCGAGGGGATCGGGAGTGAGGTAGCGGGCGGTGGTGGGGTCGTAGTAGCGGTGGTGGTTGTAGTGGAGGCCGGTTTCCGGGTCGTAGTACTGGCCGGGGAAACGGAGGGGAGTGTAGGCGGTGCTGCCCCTGGCCCAGGTGGTGGTGCCCCAGAGGGTAGAGCGGGTTTGCCAGGCTATGTCCCCGCACTCGTCGACGAGTTCGGTGGGGGCGCCGACCAGGTCGGTGACGATGGCGAAGAAGCGCTGGTCGATCTCGCGCTGGGTGGTGGCCTCGGTGATGCGCTCGGTCTGGGCAACGGGGTGCAGGCCGTTGTGGTCCCAGGTGAGGGTGATGGGGTGCGGGAGGTCGGCCGTGGTGGTGGTCTGTTCGATGAGTGTGGGGCCGTCCCAGGTGAAGTCCACCTGCTCAGCAACCGTCTCGCCGTCGGCCGCCAGACGCTGCTTGGCCGTCCGACGGCCGAAGGGGTCGTACAGGTAGCGCCAGACCGTTCCATCAGGTGTGGTGACGGAGGTTAGGCGGTCCTCGGTATCCCAGGTGTAGCGCCAGGTGTCGGGTTTCTTCGACAGGCGGGTCTTCTGACGGAGGGTGAGACGGCCCGCGTCATCGTGTTCGTATCGGATGTTGCCCGCGCGGGTGATCCGGGTGCCGGTGTAGGCGCGGGTGCCAGTTGCTTCCTGGGCGGGGTGGGCGCTGGGCCAGTTGGCCTGGGTCTGGTTGCCCGCATCGTCGTACGCGTACCTCTCGGTCCAGTCCAGCGCCTGAACGGTGGTGACTCGGCCTACCGCGTCGAGGTCAAAGGTGCGCCGGCCAGAGAGCTGGTCGTCGATCGCGGTGACGTAGCCATCGGCACGGTAGGTGTAGGCGCGGCGCTGGACTGTTCCGACGGTCGGTCCTGTCAGGGCCTGTTCGGTGACGCGGCCAGCCGGGTCCCAGACATGGGAGAGGGACAGTTCGTTCCCGATGCGGCGGGTGACCTCGCGGCCTGCGGCGTCATGGTCAAAGGCAACGGTGTGGCCGGAGGCGGTGAGGGTTGTACGCTTGCCCGCCGCGTCGTAGGCGTATGTGGTGGTGGCGCCGGCGGGGGTGGTGCGGCGGATGCGGCGCCCTAAGGCGTCGTAGGCGTGAGTCAGGACCCGGCCGTTGACCAATTCGGTCTTGACACGGCCCGTACGGTCCCGCTGGTAGACCACTTCGGAATCGGGACCGGTGGCCTGGAGGAGTCGGCCTGCCGGGTCGGAGGTGTACCGGGTGACGCGACCGTCGGCGGTCTTGCTGGTGATGCGCCCCGCAGCGTCGTGCTCGTAGTGGATCGTCTGGCCGAGCGGATTGGTGTGCGCGGTGAGGCGGCCTGCCGCGTCATGCGTGTAGGTCAGGGTGCGACCGTCAAAGTCCGTCTCCGCGACCAGGCGGCCAGCCGGGTCGTACTCGTAGGACCAGGTCAGGCCTTGGGCGTTCGTGACCTGGGTCAGGTGCAGGGAGGCGTCGTGCTCGAACGCGTAGCGGACACCGTCCGGTCCCGTTCGGGCCGCCAGCAGGTCGAAGTGGGTGTATTCGTACGAGGTCACCCCCCCTGCCGCGTCGACGCCGCGTGTGCAGTTGCCCTCGCCGTCGTACGTCCAGCTCTCCGTCGTCCCGTCCGGGTTGGTACGGGCGGCCAGCTTGCCCTCGACCGTCCACCGCAGGTGTGTGGTGTGGCCCATGGGGTTGGTGAGGACTATTGGGCGGCCGAAGCCGTCGCGCTGGTAGCGGGTGGTGGCGCCGAGGGGGTCGGTGATCTCCACTGGCAGTCCCGCCGGGTCACAACGCACGCCCGTAATCTGCCCCAGCGCGTCAGTGATGGCGATCAAGTGGCCGCGGGCGTCGTAGGTGTACCGAGTGGCGTGGCCGGCCGGGTCCGTGACGCTGGTGCAATGGCCTGCCTCGTCGTACGCCTGGTTCCAGGTCGCGTAGTCCGGGCCGGTCACAGACGTCGGCAGACCCAGGGCGTTGTACGTGGCGGTGGTCTCGTGGCCGTCCGGGCCCGTGATCTTTGTGAGGTGTCCGGCCTCGTCGTAGGCGTACGTGGTCGTGTGGCCCAGCGGGTCGGTGTGGGTCAGCGGGCGGTCGTGGCGGTCGTACGTGGTGCGGGTGGTCCGGCCGAGGGGGTTGGTCTCGGCGACGATCTGGCAGGCGTCGTTGACCAGGTAACGGGTGGCATGGCCATCAGCCGTCGTGACAGTCGTGACGCGGTGGCCGGTGGCCTGGTCGATGCGGTCGTAGTCGATACGGATCGAAATGTGGCCCGCTTCGCCACCCTCCGCGATGCAGCGGTGACGGTTGTCGTAAACGTAGTCGTAGCGGCGGTCATTGGTGTCGGTCCAGGAGATGACACGCTTCTCGTCGTCGTACTCGAATCGCAGCGGCAGGCCGGAGGAGTTGATGACCTCGGTGAGGTTGCCGTCGGTGTAGCCGTAGCGGAGCAGTTCCTGGTCGGTTCCGTCGGAGGCGGCGCCGACCAGGTGGAGGGCGGTGATCCGGCCGTCCTGGGTGGTCAGCTTCAAGTAGTAGCCGGCTGAGTGGGTGATCCCGAGGGGGGTGCTGTCGTCCTCGTATTCGAAGGTGATGAAGTTGCCGGAGCGGTCCGATATCTGCTCCAGCCGCGCGACCCCGTCGGCACCGTCATTCGGGCATGAGAAGTGGCGGGTGTGGCCGGTGGACGGGTCGGTGAGGGTGTAGTCACCATGCACGTCTCGTTCCAGTGGCCAGCGCGGGCCTGCCACAGGGAGCGTGGGCAGGTCGGGTGCAGGATGGGGGTAGGCCAGCAGCAGGCCGTCCTCACTGATGAAGACGACACCTTCGGCGTCGATCTCCAGGCGCTGGTCGGCCGTGCTCGACCATGACGTGCCGAACCAGCGCCCCGTCGTGTAGCCCGACTCCACACGGCGGCGGAAGACCAGAGGCAACACCCCCGGGAGGGTCACGTCCGTCTGGGGCAGGAACATCTTCCCTGTCGCCAGATCGACCGGATCCGTGCCATCGGTGGTCTTCTTGGCGTCCGGCTGTCCATGGGCGTTCGGCCCGTTCTCGTGCAGGGACTTACGGGCGCCACTCCGCGCCCGGCGGCCGTATTTGCCCGCCGTGACCCCCTTCCGCGCCGCTCCGATTCCCCTCGTGCCGAGGAGTTCGGGGAGGAGCCTGCCCGTGCCCTCGGCAGGGTCCTTGGCGAACCCGTCCAGCATCTGCTTGCCCGCGCCGTACGGATCGCTGGCCACGTTGACCAACCCCGCCGCCGTGTTGTTCAAGCCCGTCGCGTACTCGGCCGGGTGCGTGATGTTGTACGGGTCCAATGGGTTGACACTGCGCGCGAAGCCCACAAACCCCGCACCGGCCTTGACCACACCCGCCGTGAAATGCGTGGCGTCCAGCTTCAAGCCGGTCAGGCCGTCTTCCGCCTGCTCGAAGTACGACGGCTTGGGCGGCGCCGCGTCCCGCGCCGCCTTGACCGCCGTACGGGCCGTATCCGCCGCCTCGTTGCGCTGCCGACGGGCCTCGTCCAGCGTCTGCTGCGCCAGTTTGGCCTTACCCGGGCCCGGGTCGTGGAACTTCCCCGGCTTACAGGCATCCTTGCCGTCCTCGACGGCCGCGTTGTACGCCACGACCTGCTCGTTGTAGGCCGACACCGCGTCCTTCGACGCCTTCTTCGCGGCCTTATACGCGTCGATCGCCTCCTGCGCCTGGGTCTGCGCCCACTCCACCGTGCCCGCGAACGCCTCCATCGCGAGCGCGGCCTTCTCGCACGCGTCGGCGGCCTTGAACCACTTCTTCGGCTCGACCGCCACCTCCTCGCGGAACGCGTCCGCCGCCTTGCCCTTCCAGTGCGCCGAGTCCAGCCGCTTCAGGCCGTCCCCGACATCGTTGAATGCCTTCTTGAAGTCCCGCAGATGGCTCGCCGTCGAGCGGATCTTGCTCGCACTGCCGAAGATCAGCTTCTTCGGGTTCTCGGTCTCGTCCAGCTGCATCTCGGCGACATCCGCGCCCAGTTGATTCGCCGCCGAACGGGACTTGTCACGGACCCAGTCCGCCCCACCCTCCAAGCCCACCTTGTCCAGGCCGTCGGCGACCTTGTTGCCGCCCCACTCGACGCCGTTCCCGATGACCTCGGTGCCCTTTTCGACCGCGTCATCGATGAAGTCCGGCGTCAGGTCGAGTCCACCCATCAGCCCTCACCGCCACCCTGCTCGCCACCCTGCTCATCAGGCGGGAGGGCGTACTGGGCGATACGGCTGGTGCCGCCTATCTTGTCGCCCGTGGCCTGCCAGGTGCCCTTGATCTCCTCGCTCGCCTTGTCGTAGGACTCCTTGCTGTAGTCCGGGCGCCAGGTGTCCCCCGAGAACAACTCGCCCCACTCCTTCTGGGTGACTTCCTCCTCGCTCAGATGCGGATTGCCGGCCACCGAGTTCGCCACGACCTTGAACGTGCCGTCGATGTACCGGTCCTCCTCCCACTGCATCCCCGCCGCGAGGCCCACCTTCTTGGCCAGCTTGTTCGCGTCCTGGATCAGGCCGCGCACCCCCCACTCCCAGCGCTCGCAGAAGTCCTCGAAGTCCTTGGCGAGACCGTTGTGCCCTGCCTCCATCGACGTCAGCGACAACTCGTCGAACCCCGAACCGATCACGGCGTCCGTCGCCGACCCGATGTCCTTCAACTCACTGATGGCCGCCCGTAAACCCTTCGTGATGTCCTCTAACGCCTCCTTGTCCAGCTTCAGGTCCGGCTCCTTGCCACCGCCCCCGCCACCGCCACCGCCGCTCATCCGGCGCCCTCCCCGGGCAGGGCGACGCACAGGGCAGGTCTCAGCTCCACTACGCGCGTAGTGAGTACGCAGCAACTGGCCCCTCGTATCGCGATCTGCCCCGGCAGGCTCATCACGCCCCCTTGCCCTCCCTGGTCGAACTCCCTTGCTACGCAAAGGTATTCGACACGCAACGGAGTGTCACCGCCATTTGTGGGCGTGTCGCGATTCAGCGCAGGATGGCCGTTGCCGACCGCTTCCGGATACCGCTACGGATCAGAGGGTTGGGACCTGCTACCGATTGACAGCACTTGGGAGCGTTTTGGTGTGCGTGAGTGAGCGTCGACGACCGGGTGAGCCTTGGAAAGGAATGGGAGTTCCTGTATCGAATGCGTGACCTTTGTGGGAGGTGTTCGTTGGGTACGGTGGCGGGTTCTTCGCTACCGGGCGGGGGTGGGGGAAGTGGGCGGGCTGCGCGAGGTGGCGGCGCCGTTCGTGGTGCCCGGCCCGTCCGGGGTGGCGATCCGCGGCAGCCTCAAGGGCCTGACCGGGCAGGACGAGAGGGTCCTGCGTCTGGTCGGTGGGCTGCTGGGCTCGCTGGCCTCCCGGGATCTGAAGGCGCGCTGTGCGGCGGGGCTGGATCATGACAGTGACCAGTGGGCGGAGCGCAAGCGTGCTTTGACCGGGGAGTCCTCCTCGCGCTGGGCGGGCAGTATCACCAAGGCCGTGCATGATCAGTGGGTGCTGGCCCGGCGCGGTCAGCTCGCGCATATCCAGAACCTCCAGGCAGCGATCGGCATGATCGCGTCCCGGCTGTCGCTGCCGGTGGGGTCGAAGGGTTCCAAGGGTTCGCCGGGTGGTTACCGTTCCCGGCAGGAGTGGTTTGCCAAGTCCCGGCGCCTGCACCTGCTGGAGGACCGGCTGGAGCTGGTGCGGGCCGACCGTGCGGCCGGGCGCGTGCGGGTGGTGCGAGGCGGCAAGAAACTGCTGCGCAACCGGCACAACCTCCAAGCCGCCCGCCTGACCGAGACGCAGTGGCGGGAGCGGTGGGAGGCCGGGCGCTGGTTCCTTGAGGCCGATGGTGAGTCGGGGAAGCGGTACGGGAACGAGACGATCCGTGTCACCCCGGACGGTGAGGTGAGTATCAGGCTTCCGGCGCCGCTGGCCGCGCTGGCGAACGCGCCCCACGGCCGGTACGTGCTGGCCTGCCGGGTCCGTTTCCGGCACCGGGGCGAGCAGTGGGCGGACCGTGTCGCGGCGAACCGTGCCGTGGCGTACCGCATCCACTACGACGTGGGTCGTGGCCGCTGGTACCTGACCGCCTCCTGGCAGATCCCGTCGGTCAGGACAGTGCCACTGGAGGCGACCCGTGTCAGCGGGCTGATCGGTGTGGACATGAACGCTGACCATCTGGCCGCCTGGCGCCTGGACGCCCACGGCAACCCCGTCGGCGCGCCCCGCAGGTTCGACTACGACCTCACGGGCAGCGCACCGCACCGGGACGCGCAGGTGCGGCACGCCCTCATCCGCCTCCTCCACTGGGCCCAACGCCACCACCTGGCCATCGCGATCGAGGACCTGGACTTCCAGGCGGAGACGACCCGGGAGAAACACGGGCGGCGCAAGCGCTTCCGCAAACTGATCTCCGGCATGCCCGTCAGCAAGCTGCGGGCCCGCTTGGTGTCGATGGCCGCCGAGCTCGGCATCACCATCGTGGCCGTCGATCCCGCCTACACCAGCCGCTGGGGGGCCCAGCACTGGCAGAAGCCCCTGACCTGCAAGACCCGCACAACCACCCGCCACGACGCAGCCGCCGTGGCGATCGGACGGCGCGCCCTGGGGTGCCCGATCCGGCGACGGACGCAACCGCCCCCACAGCACCGGAGCGATGCTGTGGGGCATCGGAGCGTCCAGGCCGCATCGGGTACCTCGGGGCGTGAGGGAACCCGCCCCCGCATCCCCGGACCACGGACACGATCCGCCGGCGCCGGACGCGGAGCGAAAGCGGAGGACCAGCGTGCCCACAACCGTTCGGGGCACACGGCTGAGCATGAGTTCTGGCACCAGGACTCACTCCCGCTCAGTCCCTAGGAACGGTTCTGTGCGCCTATGCCCGCATGGCACTATCCGTTGGCGTGGAGTGGTCGAGTCTGGTCGGGACGGGGTTCGGGGCCGTACTGGGGGTTGGGGCCACCTTGGTGGGCGAGCATGTGCGGTGGCGGCGCGCCACCAGGGACAACAGGCTCCAGGACCGCCGCAACCTGTACGCGGATTGCCTCGTCTCGTTTCGGAAGGCGCACGAGGCCATGCGGTTGGCCGCCGACGAAGAGCATCCGAGTCCACAGGCGAGAGCGGCCAGGATCCGGCAGGTCTACCAGGCGTCGGGATGTGATGAGGCGCGGGAACGGCTGATCCTCACATCAACCGCCGAGGTGGTGTCGGCGATCGACGCGTCGTACGTCTCGCTTCGCCGGATCCGCGAGGTACTTGCCTCCGGCGCCACCGTGCCCACACCGGACTATCAGGCGGCCAGGCAAGCACATCGAGAGACGACCGAAGCGGCTCGCAACGTTCTGCGTCGCGATCTGAGTTCCCTGGACATCTGACGCTCCTGTGTCCGTGGGCCCGCCGGAGTCGCCCGATGGGGCTGCGGGACACTGGGACGACGACACGAGAGGGGGGTGCCGGGGGATGCGTGTGCTCATCGTCGATGACGACGAGGAGATGGCACAGGTCGTCGCGGTGGGCCTGCGCCGTGCGCGGATGGCCGTCGATGTGGCGTTCGACGGTACGGAGGCGCTGGAACGGCTGGGCGCCGACGGCGACGCGTACGACGTGGTCGTCCTGGACCGGGACCTGCCCGGGACGCACGGCGACGAGGTCTGCGCGGCGCTGATCGCCGCCGGGTGCCGCAGCCGCATCCTGATGCTCACCGCCGCGGGAACGGCCGACGACATCGTGGACGGGCTGGGCCTGGGCGCCGACGACTACCTCCCCAAGCCCTTCGATTTCCCCGTACTCGTCGCCCGGATCGCTGCCCTGGCCCGCCGCGCGCATCCGGCCGTACCGCCCGTGGTGCGCCACGGCGACCTCCTGGTCGACAGCGCCCGGCGCACCGCCGTACGGGCAGGCCGAGCGCTGGCCCTCACGCCGAAGGAGTTCGGCGTCCTCGAACTGCTCCTCGCCGCCGGGGGCCGTACCGTCTCCGCCGAGGAATTGCTCGAACGGGTCTGGGACGAGGCCGCCGATCCCTTTACCAGCGCCGTGAAGATCACGATCAGCCGGCTGCGGGCCAAACTCGGGGCGCCGCCGGTTATCGAGACGGTGGCCAGGAGCGGTTACCGGATCTGAGGGGTTGCGGGGGGCTGGGCTGCCGGGCTCTTTCGCGCGGTCGCATTCGGCGGTCGCCTGACGCGGTCTCCCGCACCCTCCTCCCATGCCTGTCCGCGGGTACCTGCGCCCGCCGGACGTTCCGACCAAGCACAGCGCAGGATCCAGCCGAAAGGTCGCCACGTTCACATGCCCGTCCACACCCCCGCCGCTCTGCGCCGGCTCACCGGCCGGATCGTGCGCGCGGGCCTGCCCCGCCGCACCGTACGGTTGCGGCTGACCGCCTTGTACGGAGGGCTGTTCCTGGTGTCCGGCGCCGCGCTGCTCGCGGTCACGTACGGCCTGGTGGCCGGCGCCGTCGACCGTCCGCCCACGGTCCTGAAGCGGGAGGTGACAGTGGCCTCCCCCAGCCCGAGCGCACCGGCCGGCCGGGCACAAGGGGGGAACGAGGGGACACGGCCTGGGGGTGAGCCCGGTGATCGGGCGGCCATGAACACCGCCATGGCCGCCCTGCAGAAGGACGTACAGCGGACCGTTGACCACCAGAAGTCCGCCATGCTGCACACCCTGCTGGTCCAGTCGGGGATCGCCCTGGGCCTGATGTCACTGACATCCGTACTGTTGGGCTGGGTCGTGGCCGGCCGTGTCCTGCGCCCGCTGCGGACCATCACCTCCACCGCACAGGACATCTCGGCGACCAGCTTGCACCGGCGGCTGGCCCTGGCCGGCCCGCGGGACGAACTGCGGGAGTTGGGCGACACGTTCGACGCCCTGCTGGCCCGGCTCGACGGTGCCTTCCAGGCGCAGCGGCAGTTCGTCGCCAACGCTTCCCACGAGTTGCGTACGCCGCTGGCCCGCCAGCGCGTGCTGGGCCAGGTCGCCCTGGCCGACCCCGAACCGACCGTCGAGTGCCTGCGTACGGCCCACGAACGGATACTTGCCGCCGGACAGCAGCAGGAACGGCTCATCGAAGCGCTGCTGACCCTGGCCCGCGGCCACGCGGGGCTCGACGAGCGCCACCCCTTCGACCTGGCCCGGCTCGCCCGGGAAGCCGTGGCCGCGCGCGCCACCGCGGCCCACGAACGGCAGGTGGCGCTGCGCCCCCAGACCGACGCGGCCGTCTCCTCGGGCCACCGGGCGCTCGCCGAACGGCTGGTGGCCAATCTGCTGGACAACGCGATCCGCTACAACATGCCCGGCGGGCAGGTGGACGTCACCACCGGCACACAGGCCGGCCGCGCCGTCCTCACGGTCGCCAATACCGGCCCGGACGTGCCCGCGGACGCCGTCGAGCGGATCCTCCTGCCCTTCCAGCGCCTCGGCCCGGCTCGCACCGGCAGCGGTGCCCGCGACGCGTCGTCCCAGGGGTTCGGCCTGGGCCTGTCCATCGTCTCGGCCATCGCATCCGCCCACGATGCCACCCTCACCGCCGCCCCGCGGCCCGGCGGCGGCCTGGTCGTCACGGTCCGCTTTCCCGCCGCGACGACACAACCGCCGTGACGACACAACTGCCCTGACGACGCAACCGCCCTGAAACCGCCCGCCGCGTAGAACGTCCGTCAGCGCCGTCGCACCGACCGCCGCACCAGTGGCCGCGGCGGCGCCCACGGCACGACCGACGCGAGTTCAGGAGCACTCCCCATGAGCAACACACCGGCCGCAACCACACCCTCGTCGGCGGAACTCCCGGCCACCGCCCAAGCGCCGTCGGCCGGCCGCGGGCTCGGCCACCGCCGGCTCGGGCTGCCGCGGCAGCGGCGCGTACTGGCCACGACCGGGATCGCCGTACTCGCGTGCAGCGTGCTCGTCACCGCCCTGACCGCGTCCGCCAGCCCATCGGCAGAGCCGCACCAGGCCGACCGGCCCGCCGCCTGCGCACCGCAGGACCCGACCAGCCCCCCGCCGCCCGCGCAGGACCCGGCCCCGACCTCCGTCAGCACGGTGGAGCAGGCGTACTACTGCATCTTCGACAACTATTACGGCGGTGCCCGGCTCGATGACCGCCCACTGCTCCAGTACGCCGCCCAGGCCGTCGTCCGGGAGCTGCGCAAACGCGGTGTCGACCAGTCGTTCGCCGTCCTGCCGGCGCTGACCGGCGACCGGGACAAGGACTGGCCGCTCTTCGCCAAGCGGCTTCAGGAAGTGCTGGACGCGGTGCCGGGAGACCAGGCACTGCGCTCCTCGCTCGCCGTCGCCGCGATCCAGGGGATGCTCAGCGCCCTGCACGACAACCACGCCGACTACCAGGGGCCCGGCAGCCCGGGTGCCACACCGGACGCCCACCCGTGGGGCCTGGGCATCGGCCTGAACAGGACCCTCCCCCCGGCCGAGACCGCCCCGGACTTCACCGGTCCGCTCTTCGTCACCACGGTCGGCACCGGTACCCCCGCCGCCGCGGCCGGGCTCAAGCCCGGAGACGTCATCGAGCGGGTGAACAAAGTCCCGGTCTTCACCAACGGCCAGCTCAACCCGGGAGTTGTGGACTCCCTCCACCCCTCGTATCCCCGGCGCGTCCCGGTGACCCTGACCGTACGGCGACCCGCCACCGACCGGACCCTGCACATGCGTGTCACTCCCGGCACGCTGCCCGCGCAGCCCAAGCCGCGCGTGGACGTCACACTGGTGGCCGGCAGCATCGCCGACGTCCGCCTGGACGCCTTCTATCCGGGCGTCGCCCAGGAAGCCCTCAAGGCCATCGCCGACCTCAAGGCGACCACCAAACTCACCGGCATCATCTTCGACCTGCGCGGCAACCGTGGCGGCGTCGCCGACGAGGGCAACAAACTGATGGGCGCGTTCGTCCACGACGCATCGGCCGTTTCCTTCTGCGACGCCGACGGCACCTGCGACCCCCAGCCCGTCGACAACAGCACCCCGTTGCTGCACCTGCCCATGGTCACGCTCACCGACGACGGCTGCGCCTCCGCGTGCGAGGTGTTCGCGACGGGCGTCAAGGACCTCGACCTGGGCGCCCTCGTCGGCACCCGCACCGCGGGAGTGAACTCCGGCCCCGCCCGCCTGTACGCGCTCAACGATCACACCAGCCTGATCCGTCTGCCGTCGCAGCGCGCCATCGGCGCGAACGGCGAGATCATCGACGGTATCGGCGTCCCCCCGGACCACTACGCGCCGCTGACCGCGGCGGACGTGTCCACCGGCAAGGACGCGGCCCTCGACAAGGCGACGGCGATCCTCTCGTCGTAGCCGACGCGGCGGCCCTGCCACGACGGGCCTCCGGGACCCGACAAGGTCCCGGAGCCCCAGCGGCGACAACGGCTCATAGGACTGTCGCGGAGTGCTAAGGGGACGGCGCCGTCTGCTGACAACGTCTGCTGACAATGCCCGGCTCTCGGCAAGTTCCCTTCCGTTATTGCGCTCTGTTACCTTCCTTGTTCTGCCATGAAGAACATGGTGTACGGGTGGAGGAAGGCAGTATGGGGGACACAGGACTGTCTGAGCGTTGGCAGGCGTATTACGACGCGGCGGGCGGAACGGATAGCGGCGACAAAAGCGTCCAAACCAGGCTGGCCAGTGCGGACGGGAATAAAGGGGGCGGCAAGGGCGGTTCCGACGGCAATCTGAAATCGTCGAAGGGGCCGTGGAATACCGCGTCAAACGCACTGGACGAGCTGCGCCGGAATGCCACGACCGCGCTGGGCGACCTCAAGCACGGCCAGGAGGGCGCGGGAGTCGCCAGCAAGGGCGTCGAGGGGCTGGAGAGCACGTCCGTGCAGCAGCGGGTCTTCAACTCCTGGGAGGCGCGGCTGACGGTCGTACGCGACGAATGCGGCGAACTCATGGGGAAGCTGCAGAAGGCGGGCAAGGACCTCGCCAATCAGGACGAGGCGATTGAGACTCTGTTCAAGGCGCAGGATACGAGGCCGATACCCCCGCCGGGCGGCCCGTCAGGGAGCTGGTGATCCGCGCCATGGTGACTTTCGCACAGTTGAAGGCGATCGACCCCGCCCAGTTCGAGCAGGCGGCGGACGGCTGGCACAAGGTGAGCAGCAGCGCCAGTGCGGCCAAGGACCGGCTGGACAATGAGATCAACGCGAAGCTCCGCGGGGGCCTGAAGGGCCAGGGGGTCGGTGCGGCGCTGGGCCGGCTGGAGCGGCTGAGCGAGAACTTCCACTACATGCAGGTGGAGTGCGCGCTGATCCTGACGGCGTTGAACGGGCTGGCCTCTGAGTTGCGGGCGGCGAAGAAGACACTGGACAACGCCGTCCAGGACGCACAGGACGCGGGGATGACCGTCAAGGAAGACGGTTCGGTGGAGTACAAGCCGCCGTTGGTCCTGCTGCCGGGCCAGGAGTACGAGCCGCCCGGGAACGGGACGCCGTTTGTGACGACGACGCCGAAGCAGCAGGCGCAGGGGTTCGCCGACCGGATCGGTGACGCGCTCAAGGACGCGACGGACGCGGACGGCAAGTACGCGAAGACGCTGGGCAAGCTGATCACGGTGGCCGATCTGTCGGTCACCAAGGACGACTGGACCGACGCCGCGAAGGACCGCGGAGACGTCAAGAAGACGGTCGGCGACTATCTGCGGGACTTCCCCAACAAGGACATGTCGCCGAAGAACAACGCGCTCTGGTGGAAGAGCCTGAGCAAAGAGGAGCAGGCGGAGTACATCTCCCTGTATCCGGCGAGCATCGGCAAGCTGGACGGGCTTCCCGCCGAGGACCGCGACGAGGCCAATCGCATCTGGTTCAACGAGCAGCGGGCGAAGTACCAGACCGAGCTGGCCAATCTGCCACCTGAGCCGAAGCCCAAGTACATCCTGGCCGGACGGTCCATGGTCCTCAATCGGGAGTGGACCAAGTGGGACGAGCATAAGAAGCAATTGAAGTCCTCCCTCAACGGTATGAAGCGCATTCAGATGCGTTTCGACGACACGGGGAAGGTCGACGCCTTCGACAACACCCGGCCCTCCGGTTACAAACCGACCGGCGACGGGCTGCCGCCCGCGTATCTGCTGGATTTCGACCCCGAGAAGAACGGGCGCGCGATCATCGCGAACGGCGACCCGGACAAGGCCGACCACACCGCCGTGATGGTCGGCGGCACCAACGGCACCCTCGGCGGCATCAACAAACCCGTCATCGCGGGCACCAACCTGTGGCAGGCGGCCAGCGCGATGCCAGGCGACCCCAAGGTGTCGACCATCACCTGGCACGGTTACGACGCTCCGCAGAACTTCTTCCCGGAAGCCATGAAGGACAAGTACGCCGACGAGGCAGGACCGGATCTCAATAAATTCCTGTCGGGGCTGCACACCGCCCACGACCCATCGGCGAACGACCACCTGTCGGTGCAGGCGCAGAGCTACGGCACCGTCGTGGTGGGCTCCGCCGCCCGCCAGGGCACCCTGGAGGCGGACGATGTGATGCTCAGCGGCAGCCCCGGCGTCCAGGTCGGGCGGGCCAAGGATCTGGACGTGCCCTCGGGGCATGTGTGGAACCAGAAGGCAGAGGGTGACTGGGTGCCCAAGTGGGGCGCGCCCACCCATGGCCACCACGAAGGTCTGACGCAGTTCATCACCCCCAAAGACCCCATCTTCGGCGCCAACCAGATGGCCACCGACACCCATGGGCACGGAAACTACTGGCTGGCCGGTTCGGAGAGCCTGGAGAACCAGGCGAGAGTCGTGGTGGGACGCTACGACGAGGTCCAGTTGAAGTAGCGGGGGTAATTTTCGATGTCCGACTCCGAATCCGACTCCGAATCCGACTCCGGAGCCGAATCCGACACCGGCTCCGGCTCCGGCTCCGACTCCGCTGACCTCGGTCTCGGCTATACGCCCGAGGTGCGGGAGGTCTCCGCGCCCCGGGAGGAGGCCAGGCGGCTCTCCAGTGAGCTGTACGACCTGCTGCGGGTGAAGGGGAAGACATCCGCGCCCGGCCCGGGCGTGGACGTATGCGGCGACCTGGACCCCGAGACGTTCTACGTCATCCGCCATCTGTGGTCGCTGTACGGCCTGCCGGCCGAGGACCTCGAGGCCGGCTGGCAGGGCCTCAGGGAGGACCTTCCCCGGCACGGCTGGGAGATCGTCCACGAGGGGCGGGAGTCGACCGTCGCCCAGTCCCCGTTCCTGATGGCCGACTCCACCCGGAAGAAGTTCACCCTGAAGGCCACCTTGCTGATCCCGACCGCACGGGACGCCGAGAGAAGCGGTGCGGAGCCCGGGATCATGTTCCATCTCGTCTCCGCCTGCTTCCGGGTCCCCGACGGCACCACGGTGGACGAGTACTGAGCCCTCGTACGGCAGAAACGACCCCGGTCGCCCGGCGACCGGGACCGTCAACTCCGTGGCGTATCGGGCATCATGGGCGCCATGACCTCTCCGACCCCGGACGCCTGGGTCACCATCGCGTCCTACGAGAACCTGCCCGGCTGTCCGAGCCCCCTGGCGGCCGCGCGCGCTTGACTGCGCGACCGCGGCATCGACTGGATGCCGTTCAGGCCGGAGGACGAGATCCGCTGCGACCTGATGTGCGGCGTCGACGCCGACGGCCGTCGGCGCGGCTGGATCCAGGTCCACGTCCACCCCGACGCGCTACGCCGCCTCGGGCTCCATCCCGGCCAGCCGACCGCGGCGGTCCTGGGACCGTCCCCGCCCGGCTGGTGGCATGCCGCCGCGGAGCGCCACGCTCGCCGGAGCGTTCCGTAACCACTGCTCACGTCGTACGCGAGCGCTCTGCGGGGAAGCCGTGCGCGCGGGCGGCGATCACCACGGCCAGTACGGGCGCCAGGAGCGCCAGGGCGCTCCAGGGGAAGGCGTCGGGGCCGAGGCGGTCGAGGAGGATGCCGCCGGCGACTCCGCCGCCGGCCATGGCCGCGTTCCACAGGGTGACGAGCATGGCCTGCGCGGAGTCCGCCGCGTCGCCTCCCGCGTCGGCCACGGCGGTCTGCAGCAGCGTGGGGACGCCTCCCCAGCCCAGGCCCCACAGCGCCGCCGCGAGGTAGACCAGGGCGCGGCTGCCGGCCGGGATCGCGAGGACGGCGGCCGCGGCGGCGAACAGGACCGTGGCGGCGATGGTCAGGGCCCGCAGCCGGCGGTCGATACGGGCGCCCACGATCCAGATGCTCGCCATGGAGGCGGCGCCGAAGACCAGCAGGACGAGGTCGGTGGAGCCGCCCATGCCGAGCCCGTCGAGGTAGGTGGCGATATAGGTGTAGAGGATGGTGTGGGCCAGCACATAGACCAGCGTGACGAACAGGACCGGCGCCACGCCGGGGACGGTCAGGGCCCGCAGGATCGGGGCGCGGCCGTCCCGCCGCTGTCCGGGGTGGTCGGGGACCAGCGCGGCGATCCACCCGATCAGAACGGCGGCGAGCACGGTGATGAGGGTGAACGTCACCCGCCAGCCGAGCACTTCGCCGAGGAAGGTGCCCGCGGGCACCCCCAGCGACAGGGCGATCGGTATGCCGGTCATCACGACGGCGACCGCCTTGCCCTGGAGCGCGACGGGCGCCATACGGCGGGCGTATCCGGCCAGCAGCGCCCAGGCCAGGCCCGCGGCGACCCCGGCGACGAACCGGGCGGCCATGGTCAGGGGATAGCTCGCCGAGGCCGCGGTGACCGTGTTGGCGACGGCAAAGCCCGCCATGGCTGTCAGCAGCAGCCGCTTGCGGCGCCATCCCGCCGTGGCCGCGGACAGCGGGATCGCGGTGAGCGCGGTCCCGATGGCGTAGATCGTCACCGACTGCCCCATCGCGGATTCGCCGACCCCCAGGTCGGCGCCCATCGCGGGCAGCACGCCCGCGGGCAGTGTCTCGGTCAGGCTGGTGATGAAGACGGCGGTGGCCAGGGCCAGCAGCGCGGGCAGGGGAAGTTTCTGTGTGGTGTCGTTGCGCACGCCTCGTATGCTCGAACCATCACACAGATGTGAAGGTCAAGCGACTGCGGATGAAGGGGAGCACATGCGCATCGGAGAGCTGTCGGAGCGCACCGGCACGCCCCGCCGGCTGCTGCGCTACTACGAGGAGCAGGGGCTCATCGCCGCGGACCGTTGCCCGAACGGCTACCGCGACTACGACGAGCGCTTCGTGGACCGGGTCCTGCAGATCAGGGGGTTGCTCGACGCCGGGCTGCCGACCCGGATCATCAAACAGATCCTCCCCTGCCTCGACAAGCCCCGGATCATCCACTTCTCGGACGCGACACCGGAGATGATCGCCGCGCTGGAGCACGAACGCGACCGGATGACCGAGCGCATCGGCTGTCTGGCGCGCAACCGGGACGCCATCGCGGAGTACTTGGAGACGGTACTCAGCAACGACCGCGCGCGGGCCGCCACCCGGCAGGCGTCAGACGGTTGAGACGGTTGAGTGCGTGCGCGTCAGGACTCCTCGTCCAGCGCGGCGATTTCGCCGAGCGTCACCGGTGTGGCCAGCGGTCGGCGGGCCAGCGGAAGGAGATCGTCCGCGCTGGGCGTGCTGGGCGTGCCGGGCGTGCCGGGGGCACCGCGTGATCCGCCCGTGAGCGCCGCCGCCACCTGGGCGGTCGCGAAGCCGCACACCCGGCCCTGGCACATCCCCATACCCGGACGGGCCAGCATCTTCAGCGTCCGAGGGTCCCTCGCGCCGAGTTCGCGTGCCGCGTGGCACAGATCGCCGTACGTCACCTCCTCGCAGCGGCAGATGACCGTGGACCCGTCGAGCCAGTCGGTCCAGCCCGGCGGCACCGGAGTGGCGGTGTGCAGGGCGGCAGCGAAGCGCCGGCCCCTGCGGACCGCGCGCTGGAGCCGGCGTATCCGGCCCTCGTCTATGGTCCGTCCCAGGTCGGCTGCCGCGGCGAGCCCGCTCAGCCGCCCTTCGCGGACGGCGAGCACCGCGCCACCGACCCCGGTGGCCTCCCCCGCAAGATGAACAGCAGGGCCGCCGGGCACCTCGGCCCGCTGCCGGGCGTCCACCACGGCGACCAGCGAGCCGTCGGTGTCCAGCCGGGTGCGCGCGCCGACCATCAGCGGGAGTTCGAGCGACGGGGTGAACCCCCAGCCCAGCGCGACCAGATCGGCGTCCAGCTCGATCCGCACACCGCTGCGCGGGCGCCCGTCGCGGTCCAGCGGCGCGATACGGACGGACCGCACCCGGTCCTCGCCGCGGATCTCGGTGACCACTGTCCTGGTGCGGTACGGGATGCCGTGCCGGGCGAGGAGCGCGGCGTACTGGGCGCCCTCGACCGCCTTGGCCGGTTCCCGTAGCGCGCCGGCCGGGTCGCGCAACCAGCCGCGCAGCGGATTGGCCTCGCAGACCATGACGATCTCGGCGCCCGCCGCGGCGAGGCCGGTGGCCACCGGCAGCAGGAACGGTCCCGTCCCCGCCACCACGGCCCGCCGCCCGGCCAGGGTGCCACTCCCCTTGAGCAGCGCCTGCACCCCGCCGGCCGCCATGACGCCGGGCAGATCCCAGCCGGGCACCGGGAGTTGGCGGTCGTACGCACCCGGGCAGAGGATCAGCGAACGCGCGCTCAGAGTCCTGGTCCCGGGGCCACGGCCGTCGTGCGCGGGCCGCAGGTGGAGGGTGAACCGGTCGGTGTCGCGGTCGATGAGCCACACCTGGTGTCCGAAGAGCGTACGGGTCCCCGTACGGACCAGGCCCGCGCGCAGGGCGGCGAACGTACGGCGGCCGTGCTGGCCTCGTACTGGTCCCTCGTCGTGCGGACCGTGCCGCCAGTACTGGCCACCGGGCCGCTCGCCGGCGTCCACCAGGGCCACGGTCAGCCCGGCCGCCGCCGCCTCGGCCGCGGCGGCCATCCCCGCCGGACCCGCGCCGACCACCGCCACGTCTGCCATGACCTCGGCCGTAGCATCAGCGTTCCCGCGCATCGGTGTCCCTTCCCGTACGTCCGGACTCCAGCCGCATACCGTCGGCCGCGGGCACCAGACAGGCCCGCTGGTCGGGGCGGCCGTCGACGGTGATCAGGCAGTCGTAACAGACGCCGATCCCGCAGAACAGCCCGCGCGGCCTGCCCTCCCCGCGGGTGGTGCGCCAGGCGACCACCCCGGCCGCGACCAGCGCCGCCCCGACGCTCTGGCCCGGCCGGGCGTGGATGATCCGCCCGTCGAAGGACAGGTCGAAGGGTTGTGCTGTCTCAGGGGGCATCGGGTCAGGGGGCATCGGGGTTCACCTCGTCGCCGGGCAGGGCTTGTTCGAATCGTTCGGGCGCGAAGGGGCTCAGGTCCAGGCCGGTCGGGCGGTCCGTCATGGCCTGCGCGAGCAGCTTGCCGGTCCCCACCGACAGGCCCACTCCGGCGCCCTCGTGGCCACAGGCGTGCCAGAGCCCGGGGGCCCGCGGATCGGGGCCGATCACCGGCAGGTGGTCGGGGCAGTACGGCCGGAAGCCCAGATAGCTGCGGATGGCCTGAACGGAGGCCAGGAAGGGGAAGAGCGCGATCGCGTTGCGGGCCAGCGCCGCGAGGACGGCGGGCGGGACCTCGCGGTCGAAGCCGACCCGTTCCCGGGACGAGCCGATCAGGATGGTGCCCGCGCGGGTGCCCTCGACGACGGGTGAGGTCTGCAGCGCCGCGTCCGAACTGGCCACGTCGCCCACGTACTCCGCCGCGTACACCTTGTGCCGGACCATGACCGGCAGCGGCTGGGTGACCAGGACGCATCCCCTCCGTGGCAGCACCGGCACCCGCACCCCGGCCAGTTCGGCGACGGCGCCGCCCCAGGTGCCCGCCGCGTTGAGCACGGCGGGGGCGCTGAGCGGGCCGCCGCTGGTGCGGACTCCGGTGATCCGGTCGCCGGTCCGGAGGAACCCGGTGACCTCGGTGTCCGTCCGTACCCGGGCGCCCGCCTGCCGCGCCATCCGGAGCAGATGCGCCACCACCAGCATCGGCTGGACCTGCGCGTCCTGCGGGTAGAAGGCGCCGGAGACCAGCTCGGGCGACAGCTGGGGCTCGTAGTCCGGCAGTTCGTCCTGCGGTACGTCGACGGCCTCGATCCCCTGGGCGCGCTGCTCCAGGACGAGCTTGGCGAGCGCGTCCGCACCGCCCGGGGTGGCGGCCACCACCAGGCCGCCCTTGGCCTCGAACTCCCACAGACCGGCGTGTTCGGCCAGGTCCTCGCGCCAGACCCGCTGGGAGAACAGAGCGAGATCGAGTTCGGGTCCGGCCTCCTTGTCGGAGACCAGCAGATTGCCCTCGCCGGCGCTGGACGTACCGCCGGCGAGCGGGCCACGGTCGACGACGGTGACGCGGAGCCCGGCGCGGGCCGCGAAGTACGCGGCGGCCGCGCCGACCACCCCGGCCCCGATCACCACCAGGTCGGCGGTGTCAGCGTGCGGAGCCGCCCCCGTCATGTGCCGCCCGCCCAGATGCCCCGTACGTGTCCGATGTGGCGGTGCATGAACAGCTCCGCCGCCTCGGCGTTCCTGGACTCGACGAAGTCCAGCAGCTGATGGTGTTCCGCCCCGGACTCCACCAGGATGCCCTTGCGGACCAGCGGCGCAAGACCCAGCAGCCGGGTCTGGGCCCTGAGACTGGACACCACGTCCAGCAGCCGCCGGTTGCCGCCGTGTGCCAGCAGGGCGAGGTGGAAGACCCGGTCGGCCTCGACGTAGCCGATCAGGTCGCCCTTCTCGGCGGCCTCCACGATCCGCTGGGCCAGCTCCCGCAGCTCGGGGAACGCCTCCGCCGGGACCAGCGGCACCACGGCCCGCACCGAGGGCGGTTCGACCAGCAGCCGCACCGCCGTCACCTCGTCCAGGTCCTGCTCGGAGACCTCGGTGATGAGGAAGCCCTTGTTGGGCTGCGCCACCACCAGCTCCTCCTTGACCAGGTCGATCATCGCCTCGCGCACCGGGGTGGAGGACACCCCGAACTTGGCGGCCAGCGTCGGCGCGGAATACACCGTGCCGGGTGTCAGCTCTCCGGAGATGATCGCGGCGCGCAGGGCGTTTCGCACCCGGTCACGGAGGATTTCACGCTTTCCCACGGTGCGGAGGTGCGTCGTCGACTCTCGCGTCGTCGACCCTTGCGTCGTCGACTTCTCCGTGACCGGCCGTTCGCCGTCCAACTGGGTTGCCTCTTTCTAAAGCAGGAATCCGGCCGGAAAGGGGTCGTCCGGATCCAGGGTGTACTGGGCGGTGCCGGTGACCCATGCCCGCCCGGTGATGGTGGGCACCACGGCGGGTCGTCCGGCCACCTCAGTCTCCTCGATCAGCCGCCCGATGAAGCGCGTGCCGATGAAGGACTCGTTCACGAACTCCGCCCCCACGGCCAGTTCGCCCCGGGCGTGGAGCTGCGCCATGCGGGCGCTGGTGCCGGTGCCGCACGGCGAGCGGTCGAACCAGCCGGGGTGGATGCCCATGGCGTGCCGGGAGTGGGCGGCCGTCGAGCCGGGCGCCTTGAGGTAGACGTGGTGGCAGCCGCGGATGTCGGGGCGCTCGGGGTGGACCGGCTCGTCCTGCTCATTGATGGCGGCCATGATCCCCAGGCTGGCCGCCAGCAGTTCGTTCCCGGCCCGCCGGTCGAACGGCAGGCCCAGCTCCGCCAGCTCGACGATGGCGTAGAAGTTGCCGCCGAACGCCATGTCGTAGCGGACCTTGCCGAGGCCGGGCACATCGACCGTACGGTCCAGGGCGTGGGCGAAGGAGACGACGTTGCGCAGGGTCACCGAGCGTGCGCGGCCGTCCTCCATCGCCACCTCGGCCGTCACCGGCCCGGCCGGGGTGTCCAGCCGGATGACGGTGACCGGTTCCCGCACCTCCACCATGCCGGTTTCCACCAGCACGGTGGCCACTCCGATGGTGCCGTGGCCGCACATCGGCAGCAGGCCGCTGACCTCGATGAACAGCACGCCCCAGTCGGCCTCGGGGGTGGTCGGCGGCTGCAGGATGGCGCCGCTCATCGCCGAGTGGCCGCGCGGCTCGTACATCAGCAGGGTGCGTACGTCGTCGCGGTTGGCCATGAACCACGAGCGGCGCTCGGCCATGGTCTTCCCCGGGATGACGCCCACTCCGCCGACCACGACCCGGGTGGGCATGCCCTCCGTATGGGATTCGACGGTGTGGAAGACGCGGCTGGATCTCACTTGTATCCCTTGGCGACAGCGGCTTCGGTGTCCCGGACGACCCGCTCGGCGATCTCGGGCCGGAGCGGGGTGCGCGGCGGGCGGCAGGGGCCGCCGCGCAACCCGACGACATCCATGGACAGCTTGATGGACTGGACGAACTCGGTCTTGGAGTCCCAGCGCAGCAGCGGGTGCAGATCGCGGTAGAGCGGCAGGGCCTTGGCGATGTCGGCGGGTTCGCCGGAGGTGGCGAGCCGGTAGAGCTCCACGCAGCTCTCCGGGAGGACGCCCGGGTAGCCGGCGATCCAGCCGACCGCCCCGGCCAGGCCCAGTTCGAGCAGGACGTCGTCGGCGCCGATGATCAGGTCGAGGCCGGGGGCGAGTTCGGCCAGCTCATAGGCGCGGCGGACGTCGCCGCTGAACTCCTTGACCGCGACGATCAGGCCCTCGGCGTGCAGTTCGGCCAGCAGGTCGGGGGTGAGGTCGATCCGGGTGTCATGGGGGTTGTTGTACGCGACGACCGGAAGGCCGGCCGCGGCCACCTCGCGGTAGTGCGCCACCACGCCCTCGCGGTCGGCGCGGTAGGTGTTGGGCGGCAGCAGCAGCACCGAGTCGGCGCCCGCCTCGGCCGCCTGCTCGGCCCACCGGCGGGCCTCCAGCGCGCCGTACGCGCTCACGCCGGGCATCACGGTGTGGCCCTCGGGGGACGCCTCCACGGCGGTGCGCACCATACGGGCGCGTTCCTCGTCGGACAGGGTCTGGTACTCGCCGAGGGAGCCGTTGGGGCAGACGCCGTCACAGCCACCGGCGGCGAGAAAGCGGACGTGCTCCGCGTAGGCGTCGTAGTCGACTGAGAGGTCGCTGCGCAGCGGCAGCGGCGTCGCGACATGGATTCCGCGCCAGGGGGTGTCGGGGCCGACGGTCATGGATTCTCCTCCTAGGGACAGTGCAATGTTACATACCACTGATGATTACGAGTAATGCGGCTCAGCGAGTCGTCATCCAGCGCTCCAGACCCGTGGCGTCCAGCGGCAGGGCCTCGGACAGCACCTCCGCGCCGTCCTCGGTGACCAGCAGATCGTCCTCGATGCGCATCCCGATCCCGCGGAGCTCCGGCGGGAGGGTGAGGTCGTGCTCGTGGAAGTACAGCCCCGGCTCCACGGTGAGCACCATGCCGGGCGCCATCTTCGCCCCCTGGTACGCGGCATAGTCCGCCCGCGCGCAGTCGTGCACATCGAGACCCAGGTGGTGGCCGATGCCGCAGACCAGATAGCGCCGGTGGTGCTGGCCTTCCGGGGACAGCGCCTCGTCGACGGAGACCGGCAGCAGCCCCCAGTCGGCGAGGCCACGCGCCACCACCTCCATGGCGGCGGTGTGGAAGTCGGCGAAGTCCCGGCCCGGGACGACGGCGGCCAGGCCCGCCCGGTGCGCCCGCTCCACCAGGTCGTGCACGTCGCGCTGGGCCTGGCTGAACCGGCCCGAGGCCGGGAAGGTGCGCGTCACATCGGCGGTGTAGTAGCTGTTCGTCTCCACGCCCAGGTCAAGCAGCACCGCCTTGTCCTCCGCCACCGGGCCGTCGCAGCGCACCCAGTGCAGGGTGGCCGCGTGTGTGCCACTGCCCACGATGGACGCGTAGCCGGGGCCGTTGCCGTGGGTGCGGGCGTAGCGGTCGAAGGTGCCCTGCAGCCAACGCTCTCCGCCGCCCGCGATGGCCGCCGGGAACTCGCGCACCACGGCGGCGAACCCCTCGACGGTGCGGTCCACGGCCTGTCGCATCTGCTCGATTTCCCAGGCGTCCTTGACCATGCGCAGTTCGGACAGGGTACGGCCCAGATCGGCGGACGCGGCGAGGCCGTGGCGGTGTGCGGTGTCGGGGTCGAGCCCACCGGTCAGCAGCGGCTTGCCGAGCCCGGCCAGCACCGTGTCGAGCTCGCCGAGCGGGCGGACGTCCAGGCCCAGCGCCTCGCTCCACTCTTCGAGACCGGGTGCGCCACCGACCCACAGCTCGCCGTGCGCGGCGTCGGCGAAGAACCCCGTCTCCCCGGGCCGGGCGGGGGCGGGCAGGTGCAGGGTCGCGTCATGGCCCCCCGGTACGGGGCGCAGCACCAGTACGCCGTGCTCGACCCCGCCGCACCCGGTCAGCCAGTAGAAGTCGCTGTCCGGGCGGAAGTCGTAGTTGGTGTCGTTGGAGCGCACCGGAGCGCGCCCGGCGGCCACCACGATCGCCGCTCCCGGGTGGGCGGCGCTGAGCCGCGCCCGGTGGTGTGCGGCGGCCTCCGCGGCTCCCGGTACGGTCCGGGCGCTGCGGTCGGGGGTGTCCCAGCCCTCCGCCATGAACGCCGCGAAGGAGGGCAGCTCGGCCAGCCGGGGCATCCGCGGGTCCAGCTGCGTGGACCGCGGCGAGGACTGGGGCGCGGGAGTTTCCGTGGCGGTACGGGAGCGGGTTGTCAGGTCGTCGGTCATGGCAGCTCCTCGGCTGAGGCGGTGGTGGACGCGTGTTCAGTGGCGCCCTCGCGGCGCCGGCGGTCCCATTCCGGGTCGATACGGGGTATCGCGGCCAGCAGGGTGCGGGTGTACGGGTCCCGGGGGTCCTCGAAGACCTCCGCGCAGGGACCGGACTCCACGATGACACCCTGCTTCATCACCGCGATACGGTGCGAAATCCGCCGCACCACGGCGAGGTCGTGGGCGATGAAGAGGTAGGAGAAACCGCTCTCCCGCTGCAGGCGCAGCAGCAGGTCCATCACCTGGGCCTGCACCGACACATCGAGCGCGGAGACCGCCTCGTCGCAGATCACCAGCTTCGGGCCGACCGCGAGGGCGCGGGCGATGCCGATCCGCTGGGCCTGTCCGCCGGAGAACTGCGCCGGGTAGCGGTGCAGATGGTCGGGGTTGAGACCGACCCGTTCCATCAGCTCCCCGGCGAAGGCCCGCCGCCCTCCGGGGATGGGGAGCCCCTGGTAGACCAGGGGTGCGGTGAGGATGCGCTCCACGGTGTGGCGGGGGTTGAGCGAGGAGAAGGGGTCCTGGAAGACGACCTGGACGTCGTTGCGGAAGCGGGCCAGGTCGGGCCCGCGGGCATGGGTGACGTCCCGCCCGTCGAACTCGACGGTGCCCTCGGTGGCTTCCATCAGCTTCGCCACCAGCCGCGCGGTGGTGGACTTCCCGCTGCCGGACTCGCCCACCAGCGCCAGTGTCTCGTGCGGAAACACCTCGAAGCTGACCGAGTCCACCGCGGTGAACACCGATTTGCGCCCCAGCGGACCGCCCCCGCCCCGCGTGGTGAAGCGCTTGGTGAGATCGCGGGCGCGCAGCAGGGGCCGTACATCCGCTCGGCTGCCGGTCACCGGACCTCCTCCTGTGCTTCGTCGTCGATACGCGGGATGCTCTCCAGCAGCATCCGGGTGTAGGGGTGGCGCGGCGCGGAGAAGACCCGCTCCGTGTCGGCGTATTCGAGCTGTTCGCCCTCGCGCATCACCAGCACCCGCTGGGCGATCGTGGCGATCACCGCCAGGTCGTGGGTGATGAAGAGCATGCCGGTGCCGGTCTGCCGCTTCAGCTCGGCCAGCAGCTCGAGGATCTGGGACTGCACCGTGACGTCCAGCGCGGTGGTGGGCTCGTCCGCGATGAGCAGGGCGGGTTCGCACATCAGCGCCATCGCGATCATGATGCGCTGCCGCTGTCCGCCGGAGAACTGGTGCGGATAGCGGTCGACCCGCTCGGCCGGGTCCGGGATGCCGACCCGGCCGAGTGCGTCGATGGCCATCGCTCGCGCCGCGCGGCGCGAGCCGCCGCGGTGGCAGCGGTAGACCTCGGCGATCTGGAGGCCGACGGTGTAGTACGGGTTGAGCGAGGACAGCGGGTCCTGGAAGACCATGGACATCACGTTTCCGCGCAGCCGGCGCAGTTCGGCGTCCGGGCGGCCGAGCAGTTCGGTGCCCCGGAACCGGATGCTGCCGCTGGTGCGCGCGCCGCGTGGGAGCAGCCCCATGACGGCGAGGGCCGTCATGGACTTGCCGGAGCCGGATTCGCCGACGATGCCGAGGGTTTCGTTGTTCCGCAGAGTGAAGGTGTTGTCGCGGACGACGTCCACCGGTCCTCGGGTGGTCGGGAAGGTCACGGTCAGGCCCTCGACCGCCAGCAGGTCCGCGGACTCGGCCGAGTCGGCCCGGTGGGCTGGGGGTGCGGTCATGAGGCGGTGATCCTTACGCGCGGGTCCAGCGCCGTATAGAGCAGATCGACCACGACGTTGCCGATCACCACGAAGAACGCAGCCAGCAGCGTGACCGCCATGATCACCGGCTGGTCGTTCTTCGCGATCGCGTCCGAGGCCATCTTGCCCACGCCGTTGAGGCCGAAGACGGTTTCGGTGATGAGGGCGCCGCCGAGCAGACCGGCGAAGTCCATCCCGAAGATGGTGACGATCGGGGTGAGGGCCGGCCGCAGCGCGTGCCGGCGGAGGATCAGGACCGGTCCGAGCCCCTTGGCGCGCGCCGTGCGCATGAAGTTCTCGGCGAGGGTGTCGATGACGTTGGCCCGGGTCATCCTGGCGTACAGACACGCGTATCCGATGGCAAGCACGATCCACGGCATCAGATACGACTGGAACCAGGCCACCGGATCGTCGCCGAACGGGATCGCCGCGGGGAACGGCAGCACTTGCCACTTGACCACCAGCAGGTACTGGAGCGCCAGGGCGAGTACGTACGGGGGGATGCTGGAGCCGCCGAGCGCCAGCGCCATGGTGGAGCGGTCCCACCACGTGCCCTCCTTGACCCCGCTCAGCAGCCCGATGGTGATCCCGCCGAGCAGCCAGAGCACGGCCGCGCCGACGGCGACGGTGACGCTCACCGGGAGCCGCTCGAGGACCATCTCCCACACCGACTGGCCGCTCTGGAAGCTGTAGCCGAGGCAGGGGGCGGGGCAGTGGACCAGATTGGCGCCCGAGCCGTAGTCCCGTCCGGCCACGATGCCGCGCAGGAAGTCCCACAGCTGCTGGAGGAACGGGCGGTCGAGACCGAGGGAGGTTCGGATCGTGTCGATCCGCTCCGGTGTGCAGGTCTTGCCGCAGATCATCACCGCGGGGTCGGGTGAGAGCTGGAAGAAGATGACATACGTGAACACACAGACGGACAGCAGGATGACCAGCACCCACGAGAGCCGGCCGACGACGTAGCGGAGCATCAGGAGGCCTCCCCCGCGTCCAGGGCGTGCCGCAGCCGGTCGCCCACCACGGTGAGCGCGAGCACGGTGCCGAAGAGGAAGGTTCCGGGGATCACGAAGTACATCGGGTCCACCTGGTACCAGCTGACCGAGTTCGCGATCATCTGCCCCCAGGAGGCGGTCGGCGGGGTGACCCCGACGCCGAGGAAGGAGAGTCCGGCCTCGGTACCGATGTATCCGGGCACGGCGAGCGTGGTCATCACGATGATGGTGCTGCGCAGATTGGGCAGGATCTCCGCGAAGATCAGCGCCCGGCTGCTCGCCCCGGAGGACCGCGCCGCCTCGACGAACTCCCGGCCCGTCAGGGTCAGCGTCTGACCGCGCACCACACGCGCCAGATACGGCCAGCCGAAGACGCTCAACACGATCACCAGCAGCACCGGACGGTTGCCGGCCGGCAGCGCGGACAGCACCGCGATCATGAAGATCAGGGCAGGGAAGGCCATCAGGAAGTCCATCAGCCGGGAGATGACCTGATCCACCCAGCGGCCGTAGAACCCGGCCAGCAGGCCGAGCACCACGCCGATGACGGTGGTCAGGAGGGTCGCGGAGACGGCGATCAGCATCGAGATCCGCGCCCCGTAGGCGATCCGGACCAGGATGTCGCGGCCGTTCTGCGGTTCCACGCCCAGCCAGTGGTCGCCGCTGATACCGCCGAGCGATCCCTTGGGCAGCCCGCCCAGGTCCTTGTCGACGGCCGCGCTGTCGAAGGTGTCCGGGCCGTGCCCGGTCAGCGTGCCGATCAGCGGCGCGCACAGGGCCATCAGCACCAGCAGGGCGAGAAACGCGGTGCTGAGCACGGCCCCGATATCGCGCCGCAGTTCGCGCAGCACACGTCGCCCGGTGCCCCCGGGCGGCGCGGCGCCGGCCGGGGGCGAGGGCAGTCCGGGCTGCGCCTCGTGGAGGGTGGTGGTCGCCATGCCGGCTACTTCTTCGGGTCCGCGAGGCCGACGCCGACCAGGTCGATCCCGCCGCTGTACGAGATCGAGGTGTGGGCGCCCGCGATATTGGTGCCGACCACCAGCACGGTCTTGGAGTAGTTGAGCGGCACGATCGGGGCGAGCTTCATGATCTCGGCGTCGAGCTTGCCGTAGGCCTCGTTCTGCGCCGTCTCGTCGTCCATCGCCGCGATCTCGTCGATGCGCTTCTGGATCTTCTTGTCGTCGAGCATGGAGAGCACCGCGTTGCCCTTGTCGGCGATGAGCCGTCCGTCGAACAGCGGCGGCAGGAAGGTGGTGCCGCCCGGCCAGTCCGGGCACCAGCCGGTGAGCGCCGCGTCGTGCTGCTGCGAGGGCGTGCCGATGACCTCGTAGAAGGTCGAGGTGTCAATGGTGTTGATCTTCACCTTGATGCCCACCCGCTTCAGCCCCTGCTGGACGGCCACCGCGACCGCCTGCTCGGTGGGGTTGGCCCGGGTGTCCACGGTGAGGGTGAAGCCGTCGGCTTGGCCCGCCTTGGCCAGCAACTTGCGGGCGGCTTCCGGATCGCCGGTGCCGTCCTTGGAGGGATACACATCCGTGGCGTCCCGCCCGGGGATCGACGGGGGCTCGATGGAGGTGGCCGCGGTGGCCAGGGCGGAGCCGCCGAGCGCGTCCACCGTGGTCTGCTTGTTGACGGCGTACTCGATCGCCTGGCGCACCCGGACGTCCTTGAGCGGCCCCTTGGTGGTGTTCAGGCTCATGTACGTGGTGCAGCCGGTCACGCCGGCGAGTGTGCGCTGCTTGAGCTGCGGGGTCTGGAGCCGGGCGATGGTCGCGGGCTGCACCTTGGGGCCGATGGCGTTGACGTCCTTGCCCTGCTGCGCTATCAGACGCTCGTCGATGGTGGCCGCGTCCAGGCCGAAGGTCCATACGAAACTGTCCGGGCGGGCGGCGCGCACCTTGTCGGTGGAGCGCTTCCAGTGCTTGTTGCGGACCAGCTCGAGCGTGGAGCCCCGCCGGTAGCTCGCCACCTGGTACGGGCCGGACGCGATCGGCTTGGTGTCGAAGGCGGCCTTGGCGCCGGTGCCCTTGGGGAAGGGGGTGAAGTTCGGCTGGGCGACCACGCTGGCGAACTGCGGATAGGACTTCTTGAGATGGAAGACGATGGTGCGCTCGTCGGGGGTCTCGATGGTCTCCAGATCACCCGACTGGTACGGGCCCTTGTAGTCGGCGGGTGCGGCGATGACCTGCTTGGCGTACGGCGAGCCGATGCCCGCGTCGGGATCCCAGGCCCGCTCCACGCCGAACTTGACGTCCTGGCTGGTGATCGGGGCGCCGCTCTGGAAGAACAGCCCCTTCTTGAGGGTGAAGGTCCAGGTCTTGTTGTTCTCGGACGGCCGGCCGGTGTCGGTGGCCAGATCGCCGACGATCTTCGTCCCGTCGTTGTTCGGACCGGTCGCCTCGCGGGTGGTGAGGGTGCGGTAGATCAGGCGGTAGAAGTTGTTGACCCCGCCGTCGAAACCGCGAGCCGGGTCGAGGTGCGAGAAGTCGGGCTTCTCCAGGAAGTGCACGGTGCCGCCGGTGGCGGGGTCCGCGGTGGGCTTGGCCTGGCCGGAGGCGGCGGGACCGCCTCCGCTGCAGGCGGTGAGGGTCAGGGGAATGGCGGTACACAGGGCGGCGCAGGACAGGACAGCTCTTCTCATGGCACCTTCTCCGGAAGTAAGGGAGGACGGACAAGGGACGTACGCAGGGGGACGTACGCGTGGGGGGAGATACAGGCAGGGGGATGTACGGGCGGAGGGATGTACAGGCAGGGGGGGGTGATCAGGCGGGGGTGATCAGGGGGGTGATCAGGCAGGGGTTGATCAGCTGTTTCTGATCCACACCCGCATGGGGCCGGGCTCCCGGTTGCCCCATGCGAAGTACGGGACGAGGGTCAGCTCGGCGGTGTCGGTGTCGGGCCGGTCCTGTCGCGGACCGGTCGCGAGCACGGGATACAGCTCGGGTGAGGGCGGCGGCGCGATGTCCGCGGTGATCCGGATCAGCGGCGCTCCCGACGGCACACCGTCGGATTCCGGGGCGGCGACGGTCCGGGCGGCCGCGATGTGCTCGGCGCCGATCAGCACGTCGTCGACGCCGGCCGTGCAGTCCTGCTGCTCCACGCAGTAGACCAACGGCCCCCGGGCCACCGCGACCGTGCCGCGCGTCGCGTCCAGGTAGGGGTGGGAGACATGGCCGCGGACCGGCATGGGCAGGCTCAGCCGCAGTTCGTCGCCCGGGCGCCAGCGCCGCTCGACGCTCAGCCAGCCGTCCGCCACGTCCCCGGCCACAGCCTCTTCGCCCACCGAGCCCACCGTGAGCCGAACCCGCCCGGCGTCGGCCCAGCCGGGCACCCGGAGCGAGATCCGGTACGGCCGGTCGGGCGCCCGGCGCACGGTGAGCCGCACCTCGCCGTCCCACGGATAGCCGGTCACCATGTCCAGCGCGACCTCCTCCCCGTCCACACCGGCCTCGGCGTACCCCGCGACCAGCAGCTCTCCCTCCCGCTCCGCGACGAGGAAGTCCGCGAGCTGGGCCATCCAGCGCACCACGTTGGGCGGGCAGCAGGGGCAGCCGAACCAGGCCTGGCGCAGCGGTTCGCCGCCCTCCTCGGCCCCGCTGCGCTGCTCGTGATCGGGGCGCCGCTGCAGCGGGTTGTCGTAGAAGAAGGCGCGTCCGTCCGCTGACAGGCCCACGGCGAACGCGTTGTACAGGACGCGTTCCAGCACATCGGGATAGCGGGCGTCGCCGGTGGCCAGGAACATCCGCCAGGCCCACTGCATGGTGCCGATGGCCGCGCAGGTCTCGCTGTAGGAGCGCTCGGAGGGAAGTTCGTAGCGGTCCCCCACGGCCTCGTCGGAGTGGCGGCTGCCGAGACCTCCCGTCACATACAGCTTGGTGGCCACCATGTCGTCCCACAGCCGCCGCAGCGCGTCGAGCAGTGTCCGGTCGCCGGTCTCCCGGAACACATCGGTGGCGCCCGCGGCCAGGTAGACCATCCGCACCGCGTGTCCGGTCACCGACGGGAGTTCGCGCAGCGGCAGATGGTCCTGGAAGTACGCGGAGCCCATGCCCCGCGATGGCACGGTGCCCCGGCCTCGGCGGTCGACGAACAGCCGGGCCTGGGTCAGATACCGCTCCTCGCCGGTCTCCCGGTACAACTCCACCAGGGCCATCTCGACTTCGGGGTGGCCGCAGACCGCATCCTCGCCCCGCGGTCCGTAGCGCTCCACCACCAGATCCGCGAAGCGTACGGCCACGTCCAGCAGCCGTCTGTCCCCGAGCTGCCGGTGCGCGGCGACGGCGGCCTGGATGAGGTGGCCGAGGTTGTACATTTCATGGCCCCAGGAAAGGTCTTCCCAGGGGGCCTTGGCAGAGTCGGGGTCCTGGAAGAAGGAGTTGAGGTAGCCGTCCGGCGCCTGGACGCGCTCCAGCAGGTCCACGGTCTCCTCGTAGAAGTCCCGCATCGTCTGCCGGCCGCCGTCGTCGTCCGGCAGCGCCAGTTCGTAGACCAGCCCCTCCAAGGTCTTGTAGAGGTCGGTGTCCAGGAACGGATACCGGCCCCGATAGGGCGTGGTGCGCCGCTTCTCCTCGGGCACCTCGGGCAGCAGTCGGCGGAGGTTGTCGAGATTGCCCGCCTTCCTCAGCTGCTCCAGCGTGTGCGGCGCGGTGGCTTCGCGGTTGCGCCGCTGCCAGTCGGCCAGCAGCCCCCCGGTGATGCGCACACGTGAGCCCCGCAGGGGCGCCACGGTCTGGTGACCCATCCGTCCTCCAGTGACATGTAGCATTGCACTGCACCATAAACAGAGTCGCGCGCCGTGCCAAGAGTCATACGGAAGGAAAACCTCCGCGAAACGCGCTGGCCGACAGGTCGGCCCCGGAGTCCTGGCCCGGACACCAGGGAACAAGTAACCCGCCGGTAGCTTTCAGGGCTTCGTGACTGCGGTCTTCTTCGGCTGGCGGGGCACGGTCCTGGTCTTGTCGAGGTGCCCGTACACCGTCGACCGACGGTGGACCCGGGCGGTGGCGGGCCCACCACCGCGATGCACGTCACCTACTACGTGGTTTCCGGGCCCTGTGGCGACCTGTTGGCCGGTGGACCATTTCACCCTCACCCTCGCCCGCCCCCGCCGCGCCTGAGGTGCTGGTGGGCCGGGCCATCCACGGCCGCCGGGACCAGGTGCAGCTGGCCACCAAGTTCGGCATCGACCGCAGCGCCGGCGACCGGGCACGCCGCATCCGCGGTGCCCGGGACTACGTGCTGCGCTCCTGCGACGCCTCGCTGCTGCGGCTGGGCGTCGAGGTGATCGACCTGTACTACGCCCACCGCCCGCCCCAGGACGTGGAGATCGAGGAGACCGTCGGGGCGATGGCCGAGCTGGTCGAGGCGGGCAAGGTCCGCCATCTGGGCCTGTCCGAGGTCGACGGCGAGCTGCTGCGCCGGGCGCACGCGGTGCACCCGATCACCGCGGTGCAGAGCGAGTACTCGCTGTGGACCCGCGACGTCGAGGCGGTCACCCCGGTGATGGCCGAGCTGGGGGTCGGGCTGGTGCCGTACTCGCCGCTGGGGCGTGGGTTCCTGACCGGCACCCTGGACCGCTCCACACTGGGCGAGAAGGACTTCCGGCGCACCAACCCCCGCTTCGCCGGCGAGGCGGGCGAGGCCAACGAGAAGATCGCGCAGACCGTGCGCGAGGTGGCCGACCGGCTGGGTGCCACCCCGGCCCAGGTGGCGCTGGCCTGGGTGTACGCCCAGGCCGAGCGGCTCGGGGTGGCGGTGGCGACCATTCCGGGCACCCGCAGCCCGGCCCGGCTGGAGCAGAACGCGGCCGCGCTGGAACTCACCCTGGACGCCGAGGCGCTGGCCGCGCTGGACCCGCTGAGCGACCAGGTGATGGGCGAGCGCTACACCCCCGCGCACACCGCTGAGGTCGCTCGGGGTTAGCCGGTGGGCTCGACGCGCACGACGTTCAGCTCGACGACGTCGTTGACGTCGCGACCACCGGTGACCTCGCCGGTCACGACCAGCCGGGGTCGGGCCAGCACCCTTGACGACACCCCAGCCGAGGCGTCCACCGGATCGACCGAACACCCGGATACGGCCGCCCCGGCACCGCCGGAATCCAATGCGAGCCGAGTGATGAAAATGTTCACTGACGCGCATGGAGGAGATCGGGACTTCCCATCGAAGGTCGCCCATCTCGGAGCTGGTCAACTCTCAAGGGTGTCAGGTCCCGGCGCCCGTGGAGCAGCCGGGTGAAGGCGGAGTGCGTGCCGGGCACGGCCGCTGTCGCGGCCTGGTGCGGTGTGGCGGCGTTCGGTGTGGCGGCGGAGGCGGCCGGGAGGCCCAGCGGGCCGGTCAGCGAGGCGGCCGCCGCGCCCGTGCCCAGGGCCTTGCCGAAGGTACGCCTGTTGATCATCTGGAAGCCTCCGCGTTGTCCGGCGTCGGCCTGCTGTCGCAGGAGATCCGCGGGATGACTGTCACACAGGTCGCGTCACGCCAGTCAAACAGATGACGCGATTCCTGCCGCGGAGGTCCCGTCAGCGGCGGTCATAGGGTGACGGTCTTGTACTCGACGTACTGGGCAAACCCAACAGCCCCGTACTCGCGGCCGATCCCGCTCGCCTTGTAGCCGCCGAACGGGCCGTCGAAGGCGATGGGCGCGCCGTTGACCGTGACCGTGCCGGTCCGCAGACGGCGGGCGACATCGAGCGCACGGTCCTGGTCGGCGGACCACACCCCACCGGAGAGGCCGTACGCCGAGTCGTTGGCGATCCGTACGGCGTCGTCCTCGTCGTCGTACGCGATGACGACGAGCACCGGGCCGAAGATCTCCTCCTGCGCGATCCGCATCGAGTTGTCGACGTCGGCGAACACGGTCGGGGTCACGTAATTGCCCCGCTCGAGCCCCGGCGGGACCTGGGGGCCGCCGGTGACGAGTCGGGCGCCTTCCTCGATGCCGAGTTCGATGTAGTCCCGTACGCGCTGCTGCTGATCGCGGCGGATCATCGGGCCGATGAACGTGTCGGGGTCGCCCGGATCGCCGACCTTGAGCGATTCCACGAGGTCCTTGAGCGCGGCGACGACCTCTTCGTACCGGCTGCGCGGCGCCAGGATACGGGTCTGCGCGATGCACGCCTCGCCGTTGTTGAGCAGGGAGGCGAACTTCAGCCCCCGCACCGCCGCCTCGATGTCGGCGTCGGGCAGGATGACGGCGGCCGACTTGCCGCCCAGCTCCAGGCTGAACCGCTTCAGCCGGTCGCCCGCGATGGAGGCGATCCTGCGGCCGGCCCGGGTCGAGCCGGTGAACGCGATCTTGTCCACGCCGGGGTGTGACACCAGGTGCTCACTGGTCTCCCGGTCGGCGGGCAGCACGCCGATCACGCCCTCCGGCAGACCGGTCCGCTCCAGCAGCTCGGCGAGGAATCCCATGCTCAGCGAGTTCTCCGGGCACACCTTGAGGACGACCGTGTTGCCGGCGAGGAGCGCAGGGATGATCTTGGCCATGGCCGCGGAGAACGGAGAGTTCCACGGAATGACGGCGGCTACGACGCCGATGGGCTCGCGGCGCACCACGCTCCGGGTGGGGGAAGCGGGGTCGGAGGGCGTCAGGGTCTCCTCCCAGCCGAACTCCTCGGCCGCCTTGAAGTAGGCGCCCGCCTGCCGGGTGAGCCCTGGCTGCCCGGCCCGGGTGAACCATCCGGCCGAACCGTTCTCGGCGGAGATGAGCGCGGCGACCGTCTCGGCGTCGGCCTCGCGCAGCGCGTTGAGCCGCCGGACGGCGGCGATCCGCTCCGCCGGAGCCGTACGGGGCCAGGGGCCCTCGTCGAAGGCGGTACGGGCGGCGGCCACGGCACGGTCCACATCCGCGGGCCGGGCTTGTGCGGCACGCCCGATGAGCGCCTGGTCGTGCGGCGAGCGGATGTCGAGCAGTTCCGGACTGCTCGGCGCGGTCCAGGAACCCGCGATGAAGAGCCGGTCGTAGGTGATCATGCATTCACTCCTCAGGGTCCGCAGGGGTTGCTTACTCCTGCCATCTGTCACTTCAATGTAGCACTTATGATTTACATTGCCTCGACAGCGAGGCAGTACATGGCCTAGGTTCCACACGCCGGGCTATGCTCGCCTCGTGAGAGCAGACGCAGCACGCAACCTGGAAGCCGTCCTGACGACCGGAGCGCGCATGCTCGCCATCGATCCGGCCGCGAGCATCGCCGCCATCGCCGCCGAGGCCGGCGTCGACCGCCGCACCGTCTACCGGCGGTTCGCCTCCCGCGAGGAGCTGCTGGCGGCCATCTACGAGGCGCGTTACGAGGCCGTCGAGCGGGCCACCGAGGACTCCAGGCTGCGCGAGGCCCCCGTCGCCGTGGCCCTGCACCGCTACGTCGAAGGGATCATCGGCGTCAATCGCAAATGGCCCGTGGAGCTCACCCGGATGCGGGCCGACGAAACGATCCGTGAACGGCGCGACGGCCTGATCCGGGAGGTCGACGCCTTCCTCGAGCGCGCCGCCGACGAGGGGCTGCTCCGCGCGGACACCCCGGCCGCCTGGGCGAGTTCACTGCTGCCGCAGCTGATGCACCTGGCCGCGCAGCAGCTGCCCCATCTCAGCGACGCCCAGGCCGCCGACATGGTGGTCGACACCTTTCTGCGCGGGCTCGGCGCGCAACAACCCGCACGGTAACCCGCAGTCGCCGCGCCATCACCAACACACTTCGGCCCCGGCCAAACGGTATTTCCGAATACTTGGAATGGGCAGCCGGTACGCACCCGTACCGGAGCTCAAGGACCGACCCCGCAGGCAGAGTGCTCTTCGTGTGAAAGGTAGTCGGATGCAGCAGGCAGTGCCGGAGGTCCCGCTCACCATCCCGTCGATGATCACGAGTCGGGCCGAAAAGCTGTTTGCCGGCCGGCCGGTGGTCAGCCGGGTCGGGGAGGGCCTTCACCGCTCGACATGGGGCGAAGTGGTGGAGCGGGCCCGGCGGTTGGCCGGGGCGTTGCGGGAGCTGGGCATCCGGCCGGGCGACCGGGTGGCGACCTTCGCCGGGAGCACACACCGGCACGTCGAGACCTATCTCGCCGTACCGTCGATGGGCGCGGTGCTGCACACCGTGAACACCAGCCTCCCCGCCGAGCAGGTCGCCTACATCGTGGACCACGCCGACGACTCGATCGTGCTCTGCGACCGCAGCCTCCTCTCCGAGTGGCGGCTGGCCGAGAAGCAGCTGAGCCGCCCGCGACGCGTCATCGTCCTGCCCGACTCCACCGACACCTCGCGGGACGGAGACGCGCTGGACTACGAGGCGCTGCTCGCCGCGGCGGAGCCGGTGGAAACCTGGCCCGTACTGGAGGAGAGCGCCCCGGCCCACACCAGCTATACGACCGGTACGACGGGGCGCCCCAAGGGCGTGGTCTTCAGCCATCGCAGCACCGTTCTGCAGAGTTTCTGCACCGGCCTCACCGACGCGGAGGGGCTTTCCTCGTCCGAGACCCTGCTGGCCTTGGTCCCGTTGGGGCTCAGCCAGGTCGGGCTGCCCTTCGCCGCCGCGCTGCACGGCTCGGCGCTGGTGCTGCCGGGCCGCGATCTGACCCCGGCCGGGGTGTGCGAGCTGGTGGAGAAGGAACGCCCCACCGTGGCTGTCGGGTTCGGGGCCGCGCTGACCGGGCTGCTCGACCACTGGCGGGCCCAGCGCCCCGATCTGTCGTCGCTCAAGCGCATGGTGTGCGGCGGCTCTCCGGTCGCCCGGCCGATCTCGCGCGCGTTCGACGAAGAGGTGGGCTTCCCGATCGTCCAGGTCTTCGGCATGACCGAGACCAGCGGCCACGGCAGTTTCAGCGGGCTCCCCGCGGAGGTGGGCGAGCGCCCGACCGAGGAGACCCGCGGGTACTACGCGACCTCTCAGGGGCGTCCGCTGCCGCTGGTGGAGATGAGGATCGCCGACGACGCCGGGACGGAGATGGCGCGGGACGGCCACACCATGGGGGAACTGCAGGCGCGTGGCCCCTGGGTCGCCCGCGAGTACGCCCGCGAAGGCGCCCAGCCCGACAAGTTCATGGACGGCTGGCTGCGCACCGGCGATGTGGCCGTCATCGACGAACTGGGCTACATCCGCATCGTCGACCGGATGAAGGACCTGGTGAAGTCCGACGGTGAGTGGATCTCCTCGCTCAAGCTGGAGGAGCAGCTGCTCAACCACCCCGCCGTGGTGGAGGCCGCCGTCGTCGCGGTCCCCGACGCGAAGACCGGAGAGCGTCCGCTGGCCTGTGTGGTGCTCCGCGCGGAGGACGGCGAATCGGTGACGGGTGAGCGGCTGCGCGAATTCCTGGCCTCCCGGGTCGCGGCCTCATGGGTCCCGGACACCATCGAGCCGGTCGCCGCACTGCCCAAGACCAGCATCGGCAAGATCGACAAGAAGACCCTGCGGGCACGGTATTCCGAGGACACCGCCTGAGGTCGCACACACATAAGCCGCACAGAAGCCGAGAAGAGGAATCTCATAGTGGCGCAGTCCGCAACGACCAGCGAGGAAGTGCACCATCAGGTGCCGGCCGCCGATCGGGTGTCGAGCCAGGAAGTGTCCAAACGGCTTGCGGTGCGAGGACTGTCGCTGCCGGAACCCTGGCGCATCCCGATCAGCCCCGATGTGAAGATTCCGGCCCAGCTGGTGCGGGTGGTCGGCTCCCGGGTCTTCATCTCGGGGCATGTACCGATCAGCACAGAGGGGCAGCTCACCGGCCCCTACGGCAAGATCGGCGACACCGTCGGCCTCCCCTCCGCACAGGACGCCGCGGTGCGGACGGTCCTGTCCATGGTCGCGAGCGTCGAGCGCACGGTGGGGGACCTGGACCGGGTGAAGGCGTGGTGCCGACTGCACTGCATGGCCAACGCGGTTCCCGGCTTCTTCGACTTCCCCGCCGTCTTCAACCCGGCTTCGCAACTCCTGCTCGACATGTTCGGCGAGGACATCGGCTACCACGCCCGGGTGGCGGTCGGCGTGGCCGGGCTGCCGTGGGATGTGCCGGTGGAGATCGCGGCGGAACTCGAATTGCACCCCGAGTGAGAGTGAGGACACCACGATGAAGACACGCATGCTGGGCGGACTCAAGGTCTCCGCCATCGGTCTCGGTTGCATGGGCATGTCGCAGAACTACGGTCCCGCCGACCGGGGTGAGTCGATTGCCTCCATCCACCGGTCGCTCGACCTCGGCATGACGTTCCTCGACAGCTCGGACATGTACGGGGTTTCGAGCCTGTCCGGGATGGGGCACAACGAGGAGCTGATCGGCGAGGCCATCGCCGGACGCCGGGACGAGGTGACGATCGCCACCAAGTTCGGCATCAAGGGCTGGTCCAAGGACGGCAGCTTCGTCCTCGACTCCAGCCCGGCGTATGCGAAGCAGGCGTGCGAGGCGTCCCTGCGCCGGCTGAAGGCCGATGTCATCGACCTCTACTACCTGCACCGCAGGGACCGTTCGATGCCCATTGAGGAGATCATCGGCGGTATGGCCGAGCTGGTGACCGAGGGGAAGGTCCGCCACATCGGCCTGTCCGAGGTCAACGAGGACACGCTCCGGCGGGCGCACGCCACCTATCCCCTGGCGGCCCTGGAGAGCGAGTACTCGCTGTTCGCCCGGCACAACGAGCCCGCCATTCTGCCGGCGTGCCTGGAACTGGGCATCGGACTGGTCGCCTTCTCACCGCTGGGGCGGGGCATGCTGACCGGCACGGTCCGCACCCTGGAGGGGCTGTCCGATGACGACTACCGGCACACCGACCCCCGGTTCCAGGGCGACAACCTCGTCCGCAACCTCGCCCTGTTCGACCGTATCCAGGACTTCGCCAAGGAGGCCGGAGCGACCCCCGGGCAGATCGCACTCGCCTGGCTGCTGGCCAAAAATGAACACATCGTTCCGATCCCCGGCACCAAGCGAGTGCGCTACGTGGAGGAGAACGCGGCGGCGGCCGGCGTTGTGCTGACCGCCGACCAGGTCGGCGAACTGGACGCGCTGGTGCCCGGTGACGCGGTGTCGGGAGACCGGTATCCGGAGGGAATCATGCGGACGATCGACGCCTGATCGCTACCGGCGCGGCATTGCCGCTGAATGAACTGGGGCCTGGTCGATGACGGTGGTCATCGGGCAGGCCCCAGTTCGCACAGTGTCAGACCGAAGGTGCGCCGTAACCCGGCCAGACCGACCCTCGTCGGGGCGACGGTGCGGTCGTCCTTGGAGGCCCGCGTCAGCCATCCGAGGCTGAAAAGACGCTGGGTCATGGCCGCGGCCAGACCGCCGGCGATGTGGTGGCTCGGCCCGCTCCAGTCGGCGCAGCCACGGACGATGGGCCGCCGGGAGTCCTTCAGCGGCTCACAGGTGATGCCCAGGGGGCGGCGTTCGTCCCATGTCTCGAATTCGACGTCCCATTGCTGGGCATCCCGGCGGATCAGACCCTGTTCCTGCAGTGCTTCAGTGAGTGCCACCCCGAGCTTCCCGCCGAGATGGTCGTAGCACGTTCTTGTCTCGCTCAGAACACTCGGACAGTGAGCCGGCGGGGCGGACGGCGTCAGATCCGGGGCCACCGAGGCCAAGGCATCCAGCGCGACGGCGACGTCGTGGCTCGCGAGCCGGTAATAGGCGTGCCGCCCGACGCGCTCGACATGCAATATGCCTCCTTCGACCAGCTTGCCCAGATGTTCGCTGGCGGTCGGCCTGGAAATTCCGACCAGGGCCGCCAGCGAACTGGCTGACAATGGCTGGCCCGTTGTCAACTCACCGACCATGAGGGCACGCGTCCGATCCCCTAACAACTGTGCCACCGTGGCGATATCAGGCCCGAACTCCGGTGATCGTCCCATGTCGATCACGATAACCTCGGCCCCGCCGAAGCCAACTGAGCGACACGCCGAAGTAGGGAATTCCACAGTCATTTTCGGCCTCGCCCACAGGAACGGAATCTTTACTTCCAACGAATCCAGAGAGACCGATGGATTCACCCCCATCGGAACGGAACGGAGTATTCCGATTGCCTTGTCGGGCCAACACCCTGCGGCTTGCGCACACTTAGGCGGGTCCCGAACTGTTCTTCAGGTAACTTTTTGGCAGCAGGCGCCGCAAGGGAAACAAGGATCAATCAACCCCCTTGGCCGCGCCCAGGTGCGTTGAGTTTTCCGCTCATTCACGAGAGGATCCACGCGATGGCTGACAGGCTCACCTATCGGGGCACCTACGACGAGAAATTCTACTGGGAGCGGGTCGACCGCAACCTCGGCTGGCTCGGCAACACCCCCGAAGAGCAGCGGGCCCGCCAGGAGAAGCTTCGCGACTCCGTCATCGGAATCGTCGGGACCGGTGGAATCGGCGGCGCGGTCGCGATGCGGCTCGCCCGTATGGGAGTCCGCAATCTCAAGCTCGCCGACCCCGACATCTTCGAGCTCTCCAATGTGCAGCGGCAGATGGGGGCGGACGTCAAGACCATCGGCCGCAACAAGGCCGAGGTCGTCGCGGAAATGACGTACGACCTGACCAAGGACGTGAATATCGACGTGTTCCCCGAGGGGATCACGCCCGATTCAGCCGAAGAGTTCATGGACGGCTGTGACTACGTCATGGACCAGATGGAGTTCTACCAGGTAAAGAATCGGTATGCTCTGCACCGCGCATTCCGAAAGTCCGACCGGTGCAAGTTCATGCTCAAGATACCGACGGTGGGCCACACGGTCATCGTCTACAAGTACACCAAGGACTCGATGACCATCGAGGAGGTGTACGACATCCCCGAGGACGCCGAGTTCACGCCCGAGGTCATCAACAAGCTGGTGGAGCGCGCCATCGCGGTGATGCCGTCCTATCCGGGACGCGAGATGATCGACCACTGGTTCGTCGATATGCAGCGCATGCCCATCTTCGGCGCCTGCCCGCCGATGGCCGAGGGCATCCTGACCGAGCGGCTCGCCCTGGAAATCCTTGAGATCCCGGGCCTCGAACCCCTCCCCGTCCAGCCCGGCTACGCCATCTTCGACTCGTTGAGCTGGACCGCGAAGATGGTCCCGGGGAAGTGGTGGGCTTAAGTGAGCGAGTTACACCCGATCCGGGTCGTACTCTTCTCCGAAGTCAACTCAAAGCTCGGTTCGCCGTTCCTGTCCATTCTCGCCGAGCACCCGCTGGTCCAGCTCGTCGGCGTGGTCACCAGCCCGCCCGGAAAGCTGGCCCCCTACTTCATCGGGGAAGAGGATCAGGTCGACCTCGAGAAGCAGGCCAGTGAACGAGGCATTCCGGTGTTTCGCGCGGCCAAGGTCAACGACCCCGCGGTGATCAGTGAACTGGCGGCGCTGGAGCCGGATTACTTCCTGATCGGCAACTACCAGCAGATCCTCCGGCCCGACATTCTGGCGGTGCCGACCGTCACCACGGTCAACTTTCACCCAAGTCCGCTGCCGCGCTATGCCGGCTGGGCGCCCTTCTTCTGGATGGTCAGAGAGGGAGAGCTGGACAGTGGGGTGACCGCGATCGATGTGACACCGGAAATCGACGGTGGGCCGGTCATCATGCAGAAGCCGATCCGGCTGACCGGCCATGAAACGGCCCTCGAGGTCAGAGAATCCCATACGATGGCCAATGTGGCGCTGCTGCGGCAGCTCCTCCCCCGGCTGATCTCGCGGGAGTACACGACCTCCCCCCAGGCGGCCGACTTGCGCAGCTACTTCAGCAAGCCGGAGGATCGCGACTACTGGCTGGACTTCACCCAGTCGAGTGCCGCGATCGCGAGAACCGTCCGTGCGGGATACCGCAGACCCGGTGCGTATGTCTCCACCGACCGGGGGGACCAACTCACCATCCTGACCGTGGAAGACGTCGGCCGTAAATTCCCCGAGCCCGATGCTCCGGGAATGCTGCGCGTCGAATCCGGCGCGGTTTATGCGGCGAGCCGGGACGGCTGGCTGCGGCTGTGGTCCATCGACGTCAAGGGTGAGGAACGGCTCGCCCGAGTTCCGGACGGCACCGCGCGTTTCGACACCCGATTCCAGGCCCGCGGCGACAGCTAGCGGCGACCTTCACCCCAGCGTGTCCGGCCGCAGCCGCGGCCGCGGCTGC
>NZ_JBSFMM010000050.1:0-57300 GCF_053599555.1 Streptomyces sp. NPDC000941 | reverse complement strand
CCCGAAGAGGCGTACCGCTCCTTGAACCGGGCCACCTGCCGGGGGTTGATCGCGTAGACCTGGTAGCCGGAGGCGATCAGGGCCTGCACCCACGAACCTCGGTCGGTCTCGATGCCGACGACCACCTCGCCCGGCTCCAGGCCCTCGCCGCCGTGGCGGGCGACGAGTTCGTGGAGTCTGGCGATGCCCGCCACCCCTTCGGGCAGGTTCACGGCGGCCAGCTTGCGGCCGGTCTCGTCCTGGATTTCGACATCGTGGTGATCTTCGGCCCAGTCGTCACCGATGAGCAGCAACACGTCCTCCCCAAGTGCGTTCCCCGTTCTGCGGCGCAGCCTGCGGAAGGCACGGCACGCGGCCTAATGGATCCAGTGCTCACGCCCAGCGGGGCAGGCACGCCACCCCATCAGCGGTCTGGCCTCCCGGCCACCAGCAGGGGCACGGTCTGACCTCAGAAGTCAATGCTTCCGGCGGCCTGAGTGCTCACCTGCTGGCGGCTACGGAACCAAGCATTCCCCGGCTCCGTAGCTCCCATTAGGTCGGCCGGGGCTTGCGGTCGACCTTCACGGTCCAGCCGCCGCCCGTGGTGCGCCCGGTGACGCTCACGCGCACGTTGTCCTGGCGCGCGGACAAGGTCTCCCCGACACCCAGCGGGGCGTCGGCAAGTTCGGGGTAGACCGACTCGTTCCAGCACGCCCCGCTGCCGGGGTGGCCGTCCAGCACCTCGATGGGGCCGTCGCCCGAGGCGGTGTCATTGCGCACGCGGTAAATCAGCACGCCCTCGGTGCAGGTGGCGGCGTCGTTGCCGTAGGCGCCGCGTGCCTCGATGGCCAGCGCGGTGGTGGCGCCGGTGCGCACCACGACGAGGCGGGTGCGGCTGTCGTCGACCGGGCTGCCGCCCGCCATGGGCGCGTCGACGGGTTCAAGGGTGTGCAGGGTTGCGCCGGGGGCGCGCACACATTGGACCTGGCGCGGGCGCAACCATCCGAGCTTCCATTTGTGCCACCCGAAGGGATCGGGAGCCAGCCCGAATTGGCTGCCCATCAGGTCCCAGTCGCCGACATAGGTGTCCCAGTCGCCCTCGCCGTCGGAGCTCTTCGGCCGGTGGTAGAGGTCCGGGAGGTCGAAGACATGGCCGGTCTCATGGGCCAGCACATTGCGGTCCGGCGGGTGGTTCTCGAATACGGTCACGAGGCGGCGCAGCTCGACGCCGTCGGCGCGCAGCGGCTGCTCGAAGTTGACCACTTTTGTCGCGTCGGCGTCCACGCCTGGGGCGTCGGGGTCGGCGACGAGGTAGACGACGTCATAGCGGCCGAAGTCGATCGAGGGGTCGGCGGCAGCGATGGCATCGCGCAGATACGCGGCCCGCCGCCCGGCGTTCCAGTCGCGCTTTATGTCGTACGAGGTGGACGCCTCGGGCATGGTGATCCATCGCTTCGCGGCGTGCACCCGCAGCCTGAACTGCCCGTATGAGGCGCGCCGGAAGAATGCCGTGGTCGCGGGGATGTGATCGGCGGCCAGCCGTCGCGGAGTCACCTTGGGCGTGGCGTCCGGGAAGGAGAGGAAGACCATGGCCGCGTGGAGCGTGCGGGCGGGGCGGGGGTAGCCGGCGTTCCAGGTGTCCACGCCCTCGGAGTGGTGCGCCCCGGTGCGTTCGAGCGTGCACGGCCCGCCCGCGCCCGCCGCGAAGGCGGGGCCGGACACCACGGTGGTGGCGATCATGGCGCTGAGGGAGGTGAGCACGGCCCCGGTGCGGCGCAGCCGAGGCGGGCGCCCCACACCCTCGGGGAGTCGGCCCACCCCCGCGGGGAGTGGGCCCACCCCCTCGGGCGGCTGAGGACGCGCCATGTCGACCTCCCAGACCTGAACCGACCCACCCCATCCACCCTGAGGCGGATGTATGCGGTACGCCCTGTTCGGCTGGCCCAGTCGAGTGAACCGGCCCCGATGCGGGTACGTAACAGACGGTCACAGTCGGTCGTGAGGGCAGTGGGTCCGTGCAGAGTCGAACAGATACGACCAAACACATGTACAAGGCAACGATGGTCGCGATCGCATGGTTGGAACGGCCGGAGCATGAGCCTCTATGATCGGCACATTTCCAGCGGGGACTTCCTATTCGGGCAGGCATTCAGGGCCCGCCCGGCACCCGGTGTGAGACATGCACAAGATGTGTACGACAGACCTGTACGAGACGAGCGCCACGCGGGAGCGAGCGGTGAGCGGATCCCCTGACGGCCAGGGCCGCGCGCCCGGCGCGACTCTGCCAACGATCACGGAACGTAACGCGGCGCCCAGCGCGGGGCCGCCCGGCGGCACGCCACCGCCCGGCCCCGCGCCGAGTGACTACCGCGCCGCGTTCAGCGCGGCGCGGCTCGCCATGGCCGTCATCAACCGCGAGGGCATAGTGCTCGACGCCAACCCCGCGCTCGGCGCGCTGCTGGGCGCCGAGCCGGGCCGGCTGATCGCGCGCAGCGCCGCGGACCTGGCCGATCTGCGCGAGGATCCGCGCGTCTGGAGCGAGTACCGCGATGTGTTGCACGGCCGCCGCGGGCGGCTGTGCTGCACCCGCCGGCTGCAGCGCCCCGACGGCCATGCCCTATGGGCGGAGATCACCGTCGAGCCGGTGCCGGACAGCTGCAGTGTGCTGCTGTCGATGGCCGACGTCAGCGAGCGGCGCGATCTGCAGGGGCGGCTGCGCCATCTGCAGATGCACGATCCGGTGACCCGGCTGCCCAACCGCAATCTCTTCTTCGAGCGGCTGGCCTCCGCGCTGGAGGCCGCCGCATACGACCGGGGCGGCACCGGGCGGATCGGGCTGTGCTATCTCGACCTCGACGGCTTCAAGGCCATCAACGACACGCTCGGCCACCGCGTCGGAGACCGGCTGCTCGGCGCGGTCGCCCAGCGGCTCACCGAATGTGCCGCGCCCGACGGCCATCTGGTGGCGCGGCTCGGCGGCGACGAGTTCGCCCTGCTGGTCCGGGACTCCACCGGTACGGAGCAGCTGTGCGAACTGGCCAAGTCCGTACTGGCGGCGCTGCAGCAACCGTTCGACGTGGCCGGGCAGCGGCTGTCGGTGTCGGCCAGCATCGGCGTGGTGGAGCGGCCCGCCGCCGGGACGCACACCACCTGGCTGATGCAGGCCGCGGACACCACGCTGTACTGGGCCAAGGAGGACGGCAAGGCGCGCTGGACACTCTTCGACCCGGAGCGCAACGCCCACCGGATGACCCGGCAGGCGCTGTCCAGCACGCTGCGTCCGGCGGTCGAGCGGGAGGAGTTCGTGCTCGACTACCAGCCGTTGGTCGGGTTGGTCGACGGCGTGGTGAAGGGCGTGGAAGCGCTGGTGCGCTGGGAGCATCCGCGCTTCGGCAGGCTGTCGCCGAATCGGTTCATCTCGCTGGCGGAGGAGAACGGCGCGATCGTCCCCCTGGGGCGCTGGGTGCTGCGGACGGCCTGCCGCCAGGCTCGCGAGTGGCAGTTGGCCCACCCCCTCAACCCGCTGATCGTCAGCGTCAATGTGGCGGTCCGACAGGTCTGGGACTCGGATCTGGTCGCGGAGGTCGGCTCGATCCTCGCCGAAACCGGACTGCCGCCGCATCTGCTGCAGTTGGAGCTGACCGAGTCCGCCGTGATGGGCTCGGCGGGACGGCCGCTGCAGGCGCTGCTGCAACTCAGCGAGATGGGGGTGGCCATCGCCATCGACGACTTCGGCACCGGCTACTCCAACCTCGCCTATCTGAGCCGACTCCCCGTCTCCACGCTCAAGCTCGACGGATCGTTCGTCCAGGGGTTCCGGGCGGAGGAACACCCGAACCCGGCAGACGAAACGATCGTCCAGGCGCTCGTCGAGCTCGCGCACCGGCTCGGTCTCACGGTGACCGCCGAATGCGTGGAGAGCGCCGAGCAGGCGGAGCGACTGGCCCGGATCGGCTGCGACACCGGACAGGGCTGGTTCTACTCCCGCCCGGTGCCGCCGGACCGTATCTCCGCCATGATCGGCGGCCATCCGGCGGCCACGGGCGCGCAGTGAGCAGTGAGCAGTGAAGTCGCGCGGTAAGGAGTGAAGCAGGGGTGAGCGTCGGTCAGGCTGTGGCCGTCGGCAGATCGTAGGCGTCGGCGATCAGCTCGTACGAGCGCAGCTTGGCCTCGGGACCATGGACGTTGGCCGTTATCTTGATCTCGTCCACACCGGTCCGCTTGATCAGCCCGTCAAGCCCCTCGCGCACCGCGTCCGGGGTGCCGTACACGACATTGGTCAGCCAGCTGTTGACGAAGTCCTCCTCAATGACATTGAACTCATGCGCCTCCGCCTCCTCGGGGGTCGGTATCAGACCTGGCCGCCCGGTGCGCAGCCGCACCATCGACAGCGCACCGGTGAGCACCTGGCGGCGCGCCTCCTTCTCGTCCTCGGCCGCGAACGCCGAGACCCCGATCGAGGCATACGGCCGGTCGAGGATCGCGGACGGCCGGAAGGACTGGCGGTAGAGGTCGAGCGCGGGGACGGTGTTCGCCGCGGAGAAGTGGTGGGCGAAGGAGAAGGGCAGGCCGAGCGCCCCGGCGAGCCGGGCGCTGAACCCGCTGGACCCCAGCAGCCACACCGAGGGCCGGTCGGCGGACTGCACCCCGCCGGGCGCCGTGCCCTGCACCGGCCCGGGGACGGCGTGGATGCGCGCGTAGCGGTGGCCGTCCGGGAAGTCGTCGTCGAGGAACCGGAGCAGTTCGGCGAGCTGCTGCGGGAAGTCGTCGGCGCCCTCGTTCAGCCGCTCGGTACGGCGCAGCGCGGCGGCCGTGGCCCCATCGGTCCCCGGCGCCCGCCCCAGCCCCAGGTCCACCCGTCCGGGCGCGAGGGCCTCCAGCGTCCCGAACTGCTCGGCGATGACGAGCGGTGCGTGGTTGGGCAGCATGACCCCGCCGGAACCGAGCCGGATCCGCTCCGTATGCGCGGCCAGGTGGGCCAGGATCACCGCCGGGGAGGAGCTGGCGACGCCGGGCATGGAGTGGTGCTCGGCCACCCAGAACCGGTGGAAGCCCCGCCCCTCGGTGAGCTTGGCGAGCGCCACGGTGCTCCGCAGCGCCTGGGCGGCGGTCAGCCCGCTGCCGACGGTCGCCAGGTCCAGCACCGACAGCGGGATGGGGGCGCTGCCCTGGGCCGTGGCATAGACGCCATGGTGCTGTGCCCCGCCCTGCTCACCCTGCGGGTCGCGCCCGCCCTGTGCGCTTGCTCGTCCTTCCGCGCCTTGCTGCTGGTTCCGCTCGCCCTGCCGGTCCTGCTGCTCGCCCTGCCGGTCCTGCTCGTCGGCCACGGTTGCCCGCCTCCCTGTCGCCCTGTCTGCGCCGCTCAGTGTGCGTCGTTCCGCACCGCAGACTGCCAACCGGAGAATGGCTCCGCTTTATTCCCGTGGGTCTCCTGCTCGTCTCAGCGGGGCTCCTGCTCGTCTCACGCCGCGCGGAAGAGCTCCCCGAGCCGGTCGGACGGCACCTCCCTCCCCAGCAGCCGCAGCCCCTCCCAGACCGTGACCTGGTTCGCCGTGAGCACCGGCTTGCCGACGGCCTCCTCCAGGTCGGGTATCCAGGCGGCGGTGTGCAGGGCGGTATCCGGAAGGAGCACCGCCTGGGCGTCGGGGTGGTCGCCGACTCGGGCCAGCCGCAGCACCTCTTCCCGGCCCCAGGTGCCGACCTCGGCGGCGGTGATGATCCCGCTGCCGCGCATCGCGACGACCTCCGCGCCCGCCGCCTTGAGAAAGGCCCTGAAGTGATCCGCGACATCCTCCGGATAGGTCGCGGCGATGGCCACCCGTTCCACCCCGAGGGCCCGCACGGCGCGCGCGAAGGCGAAGGATGTGCTGGAGGCGGGCAGCCCCGCCCTCTCCGACAGCTCGCGCACCTGCTCATGCGCGCCGTCCCAGCCGAAGACGAAGCTGGCGCTGGTACAGGCCCAGACCACGGCCTGGGCGCCGCGCGCCTTCAGCTCCTCCACTCCGGCGGCGAGCCGGGCGGCCGAGCCCATCTCCAGCAGGGCGTCCACCCGATGGGCGTCCTCACCGATGTCGGTATGCACGAGAGGAAGCCGAACACCGGCGCCACCGGCATCGAGGATGGCTTCGAGCCGCGGATAGTCGTCCTCGGCGGAATACCCCGGGTAGAGGAAGCCCACGGTGTCGCCCACCGACTCGCCCTCAGCCCTGCCCGTCGCCGCTTCCACCATGGCTGCCTCCCTCTCAAGCGACCCCCACCGGCGCCGCCCCGTTCGCCTGACACTTCTCATACACCGCGGCCGCCCATCGCGTTCCCTCACACCATCGGCGGATTACCTCCCGACTCGTCCCGGTACGGGGCGTCCCCCATCCCGGAGCCGGACGCCGAGTCCGGGCCGCCACCAGGGCTGCCCGGCTCCCCGTCCGGCGCCGACGGCGGCCCGGCCAGCGCCGCCTCGGGCTCCGGCAGGGGCAGGGGCAGGGACGGGGCGGGATCGGTCAGCGGCACGGAGGGAATCACCACCGGCTCCACCGGCCCGACCAGGTGGTCCATCGCCCCCGCGACGGGTCCCACCGGATCGACGCCCGGACCGCCCGGACCCGCCGGCCCCGACGTACTCGCCAGCCCCGCCGTATCCGCCGCACCGGCCGAGTCGGCCAGCCCGGCCGGACCCGACATCCCCGCCGGGCCGCGCCGCGCCGCCAGGTCCAGCAGGGCCTGGTACGGCCCGACCGCCCGTTCGCCGATCCCCCGCAGCGCCGCCCACATCGTCACCTGGTTCGCCGAGAGCACGGGCATCCGCAGCTCGGCCTCCAACTGCGGGATCACGTCGTACGTGGGGAGGTTGGTGCAGCTGATGAAGAGCGCGTCGGCCGCGCCGACCACCGCCTGCCGCGCCATGTCGACCACGTCGCGGTAGGGCACCCTCCAGATGTGCCTGGTCAGCCCCAGGTACGCCCGCCCGGTGACGGTGATCCCGGCCTCGCCCAGGTACTCCTCCAGGGAGTCGGTCACCGACTTCGTATAGGGCGTCACCACGGCGATGCGCCGGGCGCCGATCTCCCGCAGCGCGTCGAGCAGCGCCCCCGACGTGGTGAGCGACGGCAACTCGCCCGCCTGCGTCATCGCCGCGCACATGGCACGCTCACCGGCGACGCCGCCGACGAAGCTGCCCGAAGTGCAGGCATACGCCACCACCTCGGGCGCGACCGCGCACAGGGCGCGCACCGCATCGTGCAGAGTTTCATGCTCGCTGACGAGCCGCGCCAGATCGAGGCTCACCTCGACCGGCACGAACGGAGTGCGCGTCAGATGCAAGGAGACCTGATCGGGCACCCAGCGCCACAGCTCACGATCAAGTGCGAAATCGAATGGTGCTACGACGCCCACGCCGCGCTGCGGCTGTGGGCCACCCAGAAAAGAGACGTCCATGAGCGAGCCCCAATACACAACGGAGGGCTGGACCATTGGCCAGAGGGAAAGAGCCGGCCTGAATGCCGGGACGTCGGGACAGATGCCGGAGCGATGCCGTTATTGACGACGGTAGTTTCCGCTGCCTAGCGTGGTCAATCCTCGCTCTGAGGCGACTTCCCGACACCCTCGACAGCCAAGCGCACCTACGTTTCGAAACGGTTTCTCGCCCATGACCGAAAGCACTGTGGTCGTCTTCGGCGACGACCCTCCTGTCCGTCTCGACCGGCTGGCCGGCCGCGCCAAGATCCTTGTGTGCGACGAGTCCTCGCTGCCCGAACTGCTCCCCTTCGCCGACGCCCTGCTCGTCTGGGACTTCACCTCCGACGCGGTACGCGCCGCCTGGCCCGGCAGCGGGCCCAGGCCGCGCTGGGTCCACACCGCGAGCGCGGGCGTGGACCGGCTGATGTGTCCTGAACTGATCGAAGCCGACACGGTGCTGACCAACGCCCGGGGCGTCTTCGAACAGCCGATCGCCGAGTATGTCGCGGGGATCGTCATCGCCATGGCCAAGGACTTCTACGGAAGTTGGGAGCTCCAGCGGCAGCGCCGCTGGCGCCACCGCGAGACGATGCGGCTCGCCGGGACCCGGGCGGTCGTCATCGGCGCCGGCCCGATCGGCCGGGCCATCGGCCATACGCTGGCCGCGCTCGGCATCGTGGTCGACCTGGTGGGACGTACGGCGCGCGCGGGTGTACGCGGCGCCGACGAGCTGAACGGGCTGCTGTCGGAGGCCGACTGGGTGGTCTGTGCGGCACCGCTGACCGACAGCACCCGCGGCATGTTCGGGCGGGACGCCTTCGCCCGGATGAAGTCGAGCGCCGTGTTCATCAATGTGGGGCGCGGTCCGCTGGTTGTCCAGGACGACCTGGTGGCGGCGCTGGTCGCGCGGCATATCGCGGGCTCGGTACTGGATGTGTTCGAGCATGAGCCGCTGGCCGCCGACGACCCCTTGTGGGACGTTCCGGGGCTGTTCGTCTCACCCCATATGAGCGGCGACACGGTCGGCTGGCGGGACCAGCTCGCCGAGCAGTTCCAGGACAACTACGACCGCTGGGCCGCGGGAGAACCGCTGCTCAACGTGGTCGACAAGCGCCTGGGATACGTACCGGTCGACTAAAAGGAGAGGGTGGATGACCGATATCCACGATCTGACAGCCGTTCAACTCCTCGAGCGGTACGCCTCCGGCGACCTCTCCCCCGTCGAGGCCACCCGCGCCGCGCTGGAACGGATCGAACAGATCCAGCCAGAGGTCAACGCGTTCAGCCGGGTAGACGCGGAGGCCGCGCTGCAACAGGCCGAGGAGTCGGCCGAGCGGTGGCGGCGCGGCGAACCCGCCGGTCTGGTGGACGGGGTGCCGGTGTCCGTGAAGGACATCCTGCTGCAGCGCGGCGGCCCCACGCTGCGCGGCTCGCTGACCGTCGCGGCCGACGGCCAGGCGTGGGACGAGGACGCGCCCTCGGTGGCCCGGCTGCGCGAGCACGGCGCGGTGTTCCTGGGCAAGACGACGACCCCGGAGTTCGGCTGGAAGGGCGTCACGGACAGCCCGGTGTACGGGGTGACCGGCAACCCGTACGACCCGCGGCGCACCGCGGGCGGCTCCAGCGGGGGCAGCGCCGCCGCGGTGGCGCTGGGCGCGGGTCCGCTGAGCCTGGGGACGGACGGCGGCGGTTCGGTGCGTATCCCGGCATCCTTCTGCGGCATCTTCGCGTTGAAACCCACCTATGGGAGGGTTCCGCTGTATCCGGCGAGCGCGTTCGGAACGCTCGCTCATGTGGGCCCGATGACCCGCGACGCGGCAGACGCGGCGCTCCTGATGGATGTGATCTCCGGCGCGGACTGGCGCGACTGGTCCCAGCTCGCGCCCCCGGAAGGCAGCTTCCAAGAGGCGATCACGGCGGGCGGGGGCGGTGTGGACGGGCTGCGCGTCGCCTACAGCCCGGCGCTCGGCGGATCCGCGGCGGTCGACCCGGAGGTGGCGGCGGCGGTACGGCGGGCGGTGGACCTGCTGGCGGACCTCGGCGCGTCCGTGGAGGAGATCGATCCGGGGATCGAGGACCCGGTCGAGGCGTTCCACACGCTGTGGTTCAGCGGGGCGGCGCGGGTGGTGCAGCCGCTCGGGCAGGACAAGTGGGAGCTGCTTGACCCGGGGCTGCGCGAGATCTGCGCCCAGGGCGCCGCGTACAGCGCGCTGGACTATCTGGCCGCCGTGGATGTGCGCATGGCGCTCGGGAAGGCCATGGGCCGGTTCCACTCCGCGTACGACCTGCTGGTCACCCCGACGCTGCCGATCACCGCCTTCGAGGCGGGGGTCGAGGTGCCGAAGGGGTCCGATCACACGCGGTGGACGGGCTGGACGCCCTTCACCTATCCCTTCAACATGACCCAGCAGCCCGCGGCGAGCCTGCCCTGCGGGCTGTCCGCGGACGGGCTGCCGATCGGGGTGCAGCTGGTGGCCGCCCGCCATGCGGACGCGGTGGTGCTGCGGGCTGCGCACGCGCTGTACGAGGCGGGTCTCGCGGACGGCGTCAGGCCGCCGACAACGGCCGGCTGACGAGGGCGTTCGGCTGACGACGGACGACTCAGGACGCCCGTCGGCCGGCTGACGACGGCGGCCGGCTGACAACCGACCGGCGGGGCCGCCATCCGCCCAACGACGGCGACCCCCGCCCCTCCCGTCCCACCCGGGCCGCACAGCCCGGATGGGACGGGACCGGCCGCCTACACGCGCCGGAAGCTCAGCGTCTCCCCCAGCGCCCCGGCCCGCCACAGGTCCTGGCAGGCGTCGGCCATCCGGTCGAGGCCGTCGACGACCGCGCCCCAGACGATGCCCGGCACCCACCCCGCGTCGCCGTTGATCAGCAGGTTGTTGCGCTCGTAGAAGAGCGCGAGGTCGACGACCCGCTGCTGCCCCTGGTGCTTGGCCTGCTGCTCATAGCCGTAGGAGGCGGTGCCCAACTGGGTGTCGGTGAAGCTGAAGTAGCACAGGTCGCCGGGGATGGGGGTGATGGTCGGGTTCTCCAGGGGCGGCTCCTCGGGGGCGAAGGGAGGCAGCAGCGCGTAGATCTCGTTGCGCGCGTACTTGGCGTGGTAGACGTCGCCGCCCAGAGGCAGCGCGTTCCACACCGCCTCGCAGGTGATGGGCGCGCGGTCGTCGAGGAGTTTCGCCGTACAGCTCACGCCCCGCTTAGCGAGCGAAACCTCGATAAACCGGTCAGCCATGACATTCCTCCCACTCGTTTCCGGACCAGTTGCCGGGAGCCCCTACCCAGACCGGCCAAGCGTCAAGGGCCGAAAAGGATCTGCATATATTCCGCGCGGTCGGGTAGCCGCGCGCCCATGGCTCCACCACGAGGGATACACAAGGACATCAGCGGAAGACGGCTGAACCGCCGCGCGCTTCTGGCGGGCGGGGCGGCCATGGGTCTGCTGGGCGCCACGGCCTGTAGCCGGGTGTCCAGCGCCGATTCCAAGGACGGGGGAAACCTGCTGAATCGCCTGCGGTCGCAGGGGACGGTACGTCTGGGTATCGCGGGTGAAATCCCGTTCGGCTACATCGACAAGAACGGCGACTTCACCGGCGAGGCGCCGGAAATCGCGAAGGTGATCTTCAAACGGCTGGGGGTGGCACATGTCCAGCCGGTTCCGACCGAGTTCGCGTCGCTGATACCGGGGCTGCGCTCGCAGCAGTTCGACGTGGTCTCCGCCGGTATGTACATCAATCCGGACCGCTGCCAGCAGGTGATCTTCTCGGACCCCGACTACCGCGTCGGTGACTCGTTCATCGTGCGCAAGGGGAACCCCAAGAACCTGCACAAGTACGAGGATTTCGCCAAATCGGGGGCAAAGCTCGCCAGCGGCTCCGCGTACGCCCAGATCGGCTACGCGGTCAACGCCGGGGTGAAGGAGAGCGACATCATGGTGCTCCCCGACCAACTGGCCGGGCTGCTCGCGGTCGAGCAGGGCCGCGCGGACGCCTTCGCGGGTACTGCGGTGACGGTGCGCAATGTGATCCGGCAGAGCGGGGGCCGCCGGGTCGAGGCGACCGAGCCGTTCCAGGCGCTGCTCGACGGCAAACCGGACATCGGCGCGGGCGGTTTCGCCTTCCGCCCGGAAGAGACCAAGCTCCGGGACGCCTTCAACGTCGAGCTGCACAAGATGAAGAAGAGCGGCGAACTTCTGCGCATCGTGGGCCCGTTCGGCTTCACCAAGGCCGAGATGACGGATCTGACCGCCAAGGAGCTGTGCCGATGACGTCCGGACTGTGGGAGAAATGGCTCCTTCCAGGGATCTGGATCACCATCCAGCTCACCCTCTACAGCGCGCTCTTCGCCACCGTCGTCGCCTTCGGCGTCGGCATCGCCCGTAACTCCAGGCTGTGGATCGTCCGCTTCCTCACGGGCTTCTACGTCGAGATCTTCCGGGGCACCTCGGCCCTGGTGCTGATGTTCTGGCTGTTCTTCGTGATGCCGCTGGGATTCCAGTTCCAGCTGCTGCCGATGTGGGCGGCGGTGCTCGCCCTGGGCCTGACGTACGGCGCGTACGGCTCCGAGATCGTGCGCGGCGCGGTCGCCGCCGTGGCCCCGGCGCAGCGCGAGGCGGCGATCGCACTCAGCTTCACGCCCGCGCAGCGGATGCGGCGGGTGATCCTGCCGCAGGCGATCCCCGAGATGATCCCGCCGTTCAACAACCTTCTGATCGAGCTGCTGAAGGCGACGGCGCTGGTCTCCGCGGTGAGCGTCGCGGACATCACCTTCGCAGCCCAGCTCTCGCGGCTGGCGACCGGTGACAGCCTGGAGATCTACTCGATCATCCTCGTCCTCTACTTCGTGCTGGCCTTCGTCCTCACTCGCCTGATGCGACTGCTGGAGCGGCGCGCCAAGGCAAGCATCGGGCAGGCGCCGGAACGGCGCAGGAAGGGCCCGCTGGTGACCTGGAAGCTGTCCGCCGCCCAGGAGACCGAGCAGTCCGCCAATCTGACCACGGTGGGAGGTGCGCAGTGAACTGGGATTGGGACGTCGCCAAGGACTTTCTCCCCCAGCTGGGCGACGGGCTGCTGATCACCCTCGAGGCGACCGTCCTGGGCTCGGTGCTCTCGTTCGCGCTCGGCCTGGTGTGGGCGCTGGCCTTCCGCTCGCCGACGCGCTTCGTACGCTGGCCGGTGGCCGCGGTGGTGGAGTTCATCCGCAACACCCCGCTGCTGGTCCAGCTGTTCTTCTTCTACTACGTGCTGCCGACCTGGGACATCAAGTTCTCCGCGCTGACCACCGGGGTGATCGCGCTCGGCCTGCACTACTCGACGTACACCGCCGAGGTGTACCGGGCCGGTATCGACGGGGTGCCCAAGGGCCAGTGGGAGGCGTGCACCGCGCTCAGCCTCTCGCGCGGCCGCACCTGGATCTCGGTGATCCTGCCGCAGGCGATCCGCCGTGTGGTGCCAGCCCTCGGCAACTACGTGATCGCGATGCTCAAGGACTCGCCGATGCTCGCCCTCATCGGAGTCGTCGACATGCTCCAGAAGGCACGGGCGCACGGCGCCACGTCCTTCGAGTACATCGAGCCCTACACGATGGTCGGCATCGCCTTCATCCTCATCGCCTATCCGGCATCCCTTCTCATGCGAGCCCTGGAGCGTCGCCTTGGCCACTGAAACCGAGCACAAGAACCCTGCCGTGGACGGCAGTGAACTGATCCGATTCGACCGGGTGACCAAGCGCTTCGGCGACAACACGGTCCTCGACGACCTCGACTTCTCGGTGTCCTCCGGGAAGCATGTGACCCTCATAGGCCCGTCCGGGTCCGGCAAGACCACGATCCTGCGGCTGCTGATGACGCTGATCAAACCGGACCAGGGCAAGATCCAGGTCGACGGCGAATGTCTCACCCACGAGAACCGCGGCGGGAAGCTGGTCGAGGCGAGCGAGAAGCACACCCGCGAGGTGCGCAAGAAGATCGGGATGGTCTTCCAGCAGTTCAACCTCTTCCCGAACATGCGGGTGCTGCGGAACATCACCGAGGCCCCGGTGCATGTGCTGGGCCTGAGCAAGGACGAGGCCGAGGAGCGGGCCCGCGAGCTGCTGGACCTGGTCGGGCTCGGCGACAAATGCGACGCCTACCCGACGCAGCTGTCGGGCGGGCAGCAGCAGCGGGTGGCGATCGCGCGGGCGCTGGCGATGCGGCCGCAGGTGATGCTGCTCGACGAGGTGACCTCGGCGCTCGACCCGGAGCTGGTGGCCGGGGTGCTGGACGTACTGCGTGATATCGCTCACACGACGGACATCACGATGCTGTGCGTCACGCACGAGATGAACTTCGCCCGGGACATCTCCGACGAGGTGCTGATGTTCGACTCGGGCCGGGTGATCGAGGCCGGGCCGCCGGAGAAGATCTTCACCGAGCCGGAGCACGAGCGTACGCGGGAATTCCTGAGCGCCGTGCTCTAGCGGCGCTCTAGCGGGCGCGAGGGAGGCGGACCGGCGGCAGCCCCGCCGGTCCGCCTCCCACAGAGCATGCCTATGGCATATGCCAGGGTGGTGCACCGCTGTTGAGCGGGCCCGTCGCACACCATCAATATGCTCAACACCCGCACCGAATCGCCCGCTTGGCGGCTATCGTGGTACGAAGCCGCGCCGCGTAAAGCTGCCATTCGGTGACCCTTGGGCCGATCCCAAGGTGCTGACCCTATGGCCATGACCTGCGGCGACGGCGCCGACGCAAGCGGTCACAACCTGCTAGGGGGGAAACCGTGGCGCTCAAGCCCGAGTCGACCGCGCCGTTCCACTCGGTACGGCACGCCCTCCGGGTCCTCGAAGTCGTCTCCCACCACACCAACGGCGTGACCGACGCCGGCATCGCCCGCGAAACCGGCCTCCCACCCGCGCACCTCGCCCAGCTGCTGCGGATGCTGCGGCGCGAGGGCTATGTGGAGCAGGTCGCCGACGGGGCCTATGTCGCCGGCACCTCCCTGTCCCTCCTGGGCTCCGCCGGCCCCGACCGCCAGACCGCGGTCGAGCACAAGCTCCAGAAGTCGCTCGCCGCCCTGCGCGACTCGGTCGGCGCGGCGATCTACCTCAGCCGCTATATCGACGGCGAGGTCCGGATCACCCAGTACGCCGACAGCCCCCACACCCCCAAGGTCAACGAGTGGGTCGACTTCCGCTCCGCTGCCCACGCCCTTGCCGTCGGCAAGTGCCTGCTCACCCAGCTCGACCATGACGGCCGCCGCGACCATTTCTCCCGCCACAAGACCGTGCGGTTCACCTCCCGCACCACGACCAACGAAAAGGTCCTCTTCCACAAACTGGAGAGCCAACCCGCCACGGTCCCCGTCCTCGACCTGCAGGAATACGCCGTCGGCACCGTCTGCGCCGCCGTCCCCATAACCGCCGGCCGCGCCGCCGGCTGCCTGGCCCTCTCCCTCCCCCTGGAGCACGCCCACCGCCTGCGCCAGGCCGCGTACACCCTGAACCGGGAGGCGGCGCCGGTGCTGCTGTCCCTCACGATCTGAGGGGCGGGCGGTGGCCGGATGGTCAGGAGTACCCCTCGAGGGCGGGTAGTATTTATGACGTCAGCAGGCGCCGCTAGCTCAGTTGGTTAGAGCAGCTGACTCTTAATCAGCGGGTCCGGGGTTCGAGTCCCTGGCGGCGCACCTTGGCTTTCAGAGCCACTGACCTGGGGTTTCTCGGTTCTCCGAGAAACCCCAGTCTTGTTTTCGGCCACGGTGGTGAATCTCTGTTGCCTCGGACCTGGGGCACGGCGATGATCCCCGTTTATGTCCGAGTTCATGTTCGACATCGCGTCTGATGGCGCTGCGTGAGTTGCTGGGCGATGACGGGCTGGACGGTTTCTTCGGCGTCAGCAGGATCTGGCCGGCGCTGTCGGTGGCGGCGGCCCGGTTCGCCTCGGTGCTGCGGGCCACGTGGGGTGCTGCCGCGGTGGTGACGGTCTACGGGGAACTGGCCGGCGGGTGCTATCCACATCCGGATGTTCCCGCCGCTCCCGGCGTCGAGCCGGTGCGGACCGGTGTGTGGTACGCGCCGGGCCTGCACTGGCTGCTGTTCGACGCCTCGGTCGACACCGCGGAAGGCCGCTGCTGGATCTCCGACCGTGCGCTGCGCGATGCCGCTGCTACTGCCGGGCTCACCTGCGTTCCCGCGCTCGGGCAGGGCCCGCTGAACAGGATCCAGGACCTGCCCTGCGCCTTTCCCACCAGGGTGCCTGCTCTCTTCGGGCTTCCCGAGCTGGCCGACAACCTCGCCGAGGGCTATGTCCTCAAGCCGGGCGGGGAATGGTGGGACTCGGGCCCTTCGGGCGCTCGCGGGCGTCCGGTGGCCAAGGTGAAGCAGAAGGCCTTCGCCGAGGACGAGCGCTTCGACGGCTCACGCCCCTATCTGGCACCGGCGGAGGGAGCGGCCGGGGTGCCGGCCTGGCTACTGGTCCAGGCCTCGGCACTCCTGACCCCCGCCCGTGCGGCCGCCGCGGTGAGCAAGCTCGGGTCTGATGCTTCCGCCGACGACGTGGCAGAAGAGATCACGCGGGATGTCGCGGAGGAGATCTCCGAAGCGGTGGGGGGACTGGAGGACTCGCTCCTGCGCTGCCTGGACCAAGCCGTCCGGCCCGGGGCACGGTCCCTGGCGGTGTTCGACGCCGCGGACCGCCAGAGGGCCCGGTCCACTGGGACGCGCGTCACCGACTGATATCGAACAATCACTCGTGGGAGTGATCCGCCAGGGAACGCACCCCCGTCGTGCATACATCCGGAAACACTGGCTTCCACCAGGAAAGGGGTGCAACATGACGGTTATGACCGAGCGCACGTCACACATGCTGGTGGAGGAGTTCGAGGAGATCGCCTCCGCCGCGCCCGAAACCGTCAGGTTGGAGTTCATCAACGGACGGATTCAGGAGAAGCGCGTGGCCGACGGGGATCACGAGACGATCATCATGTGGCTGCTCAGGCAATGCATGCAGAGTCGCCCGGAGCTCGACCTGCATACGTCTCAGGGTCTGAAGGTCGAGAAGTACCGCGAAGGCCGGGCCCGACCGGATGGCTCATTGGCCCCCGTCGCACACTTCGCAGGGCAGGGCGAGTGGGCCAAGCCCGACGGAGTGCTGATGACCGTCGAGGTCACGTCGTACGACCGGGACACCGAACGCCGGGACCGCGTCGAGAAGCCCGCTGCCTACGCGGCCGCGGGCATCCCCGTCTATCTCCTCGTAGACCGTGACGCTTGCGCGGTCATGGTCCACACCAACCCCGACCCCAAGAGCGGCCGCTACCGCGATATCCACGAGGCCCCCTTCGGGGAGCAGGTCGTACTCCCCCAGCCGGTCGGCATCACGCTCGTCGACACGGACACCCTGAAGAGCTACGTGCGCTGACGCGCCCCCGCCGCAGTCGGCCCGACCGGTCGGCTGTCCGACCGGTCGGGACCTTGGCTCAGCCCGCCTTCTTCACGAACTCCGTGGTGTACGTCTTGTTCAGGTCCACCGTCGCGTTCTTCAGGTTCGGGTTGAAGGACTTCAGGACGCGCTCGACCGTCGCCGGGCCGTCCGCCGGCATCACGCCGTCCTTGGTGAACATCGGGAGGGTGGACTTGATCGCCTGGGCGTAGAGCTCCTTGCCGCCCTGGGCGTAGTCGGCCGGCATCTTGGCGGCGATTTCCTCGGGGGTGTGGGTGGACATCCACTTGAGGGTCTTCACGAAGGCATTGGCCAGCTTCTGGACCGTGTCCTTGTGGCTGTTCACCCAGGACGTGTTCATGTAGAGGCTGGAGGAGGGGTACGGGCCGCCGAGGGCGGCCTTGGAGCCTTCGGGGGTGCGCATGTCGAGGAGGATCTTGCCGAGCTTCTGGTCCATGATCTGGGCGACGGTGGGGTCGGTGGTCATACCGCCATCGATCGCGCCCTGCTTCAGGGCCGCGATGAAGGTCTGGCCCGCGCCGACCGCGACCGGGGTGAATTCGCTGGTCTCCACGCCGCTGTTCACGGCCAGGTACTTGGTGAGGAAGTCGGTGGAGGAGCCGAGGCCGGTGACGCCGAGCTTCTTGCCCTTGAAGTCCTTGGGCGAGGTGATCTCCCCCGCCGCCTTGTTGGAGACGATCTCCACCTCGCCGGGTGCGTGGGAGAACTGCACGACGGACTCCACCTCCTTGCCCTTGACCTGGAGGTCCAGCGTGTGGTCGTAGAAGCCGACCGCGCCCTGCACCTCGCCGGCCACCAGGGAGGTTTCGGCCTGGACGCCGGCCGGTTCGCTGAGGAGCTGGACGTCGAGGCCCTCGTCCTTGAAGTAGCCGAGTTGCTGGGTGAGCATCGCGGGCAGGTAGATGACCTTGTCCAGGCCGCCCACCATGATCTTGACCTTGCCGTCCTTGCCGTCCCCGCCCGAGTCGCTGCCGCATGCGGTGAGGGTGGTCAGGGAGAGCGCCGCGGCGACGGCCACCGCGGAGATCTTGGCGTAGCTGCGCATGTCACACGTCCTTGGGTGAAAGAGGGATTCAGAAGAGGGAGAGGGAGGGGAGGGAGAGGGCGAGAGGCGCGTCAGTGGTCGGCGCCCGGCTGGGCCGGCTTCCAGCGGAACAGCCGCCGCTCCAGGAAGGTCAGCACGCCCTCGGCCAGCAGGGCCACGACGGCGAGGATCACCATCGCCGCGTACACCCCGGCCGCGTTGAACGTGGACTGCGAGGTCGCGACCAGCAGCCCGATCCCCTTGGTGGCGCCGATGTACTCGCCGACGATCGCGCCGATCAGCGCGAAGCCGAAGCTGACATGCAGGCTGGTGAAGATCCACGAGGTGGCGGAGGGGATCACGACCTGAAGGGTGACCTGGCGGTTGCTCGCGCCGAGGATGCGGGAGTTGGCCACCAGGTTGCGGTCGACCTCCCGTGCGCCCTGGAAGGCGTTGAAGAAGACGGGGAAGAAGACCAGCACGACCGCCGAGGCGACCTTGGAGGCCGGTCCGAGGCCGAACCAGATGAGGAAGATCGGGGCGAGGACGATCCGGGGCAGTGCGTTGAGCACCTTGATGTAGGGGCCGAGTACATCGGCGAGGAAGTGGGCCCGGCCGAGGCCGATGCCCAGGACCACGCCGGCGGCCACGCCGATGGCCCACCCGATCAGCGCCTCCTGCAGCGTCGTCCAGACCTGTTCCCAGAGCGGGCCCTGGGCGGTGCCGTTCTGGATCCAGTCCTTCAGCTGGTCCCAGACCTTCGAGGGCATCGAGAAGTTGAACGGGTCGATGACCGAGGTACGGGCGAACCACTCCCACAGCCCCAGCACCGCGATCAGCACCAGCGCGCGGGTGCTCTGGACGAGGATCGCGCGCTTGCGGGCGGCCCTCGCTCTCGCTGTCGTACGGCTCGTGCCCTCTTTGGCCGCGTTGTGCTTGCGTACGGCAGTCGTCGTCGCCTCAGGCATTCGAGGCTCCTCTCTCGCGGGTGATCCGTACCTCTTCGCCGAGCGAGGCCCAGATCTCGCGGTAGATCTCGATGAACCGGGGCTCAAGACGCACCGACTCGACCTTGCGGGGCCGTGGCAGATCGATCTCGAACACTTCCTTGACGGTGGCCGGGCCGGCCGTCATGACCACGACCTTGTCGGCGAGGGCGATCGACTCCTCGAGGTCATGGGTGACGAAGACGACGGAGGCGCCGGTCCCCGACCACAGCTCGAGCAGTTCGTCGGACATCAGCGCCCGGGTCTGGACGTCGAGGGCCGAGAACGGCTCGTCCATGAGGAGGATCTCGGGGTCGTTGACGAAGGTGGCCGCGAGCGCGACGCGCTTGCGCTGGCCGCCGGACAGCTGGTGCGGATAGCGGTCCTCGAAGGACGTGAGCCCGACCCGGGCCAGCCATTCGCGCGCCCGTTCCTTGGCCTCCGCCTTCGGTACGCCGCGGAAGCGGGGCCCGGCCATCACGTTGGACAGCACGCTGCGCCAGGGGAAGACGGCATCCTGCTGGAAGACGAAGCCGACCTTGGATCCGATGCCGCTGACCGGCTCGCCGGTCACCAGCACATCGCCTTCCGTGGGCTCTTCCAAGCCGCTGACCAGCGTCAGCGTCGTGGACTTGCCGCATCCGGTGGGGCCGACCACGGCGACGAACTCGCCCCGCCCGACGATCAGGTCGAGATCCCTGACGGCGGTGTGGAGGCCACCGGACGGAGTCCGGAACACCTTGCTAGCGCCCCGCAACTCGATGGCAGGGCTCGTTTGTCTGCTCATGGCCGAGGAGGCTAGGAGTGGCGCGGGCCACACCGGCAGCCTTATGGGCACAACCCGCTCTTGTGCGCACAAGCCCCGTTCTGCTCGTTTAGCTCGCGCTACGGCAACGAATCCGCTACGGACCCTGTGCAACCAGCGCAGAGCGCCCTTACCGTGCGATTGCAGCGACGTAAACGGAATAGCTCCTACCGCATACGCGGCGGGGCCAGGAGACGGGGGTGACCGAGATGCGGATCCGCTGGCCCAGACGCGTCTCCGGCCAGGTGCTGGCCGTACAGCTGACCCTCACCGCCGGGGTGATGGTGCTCGCCACCGGGCTCTTCCTCGCCCCGCTCAGCTCCGAGATCGACGACCAGGCGATGCACAAGGCGCTCTCCATCGCCCAGGCCACCGCCGCCGACCCTGGCCTCGCCCACGATCTGCTGACCACCGAGCCCAGCGTGCGCGGCCCGGTGCAGCAGACGGCCGAGCGGATCCGCCGGGCCACCGGGGCGCTGTACGTCGTGGTGCTGGACCGGCGCGGGGTGCGCTGGTCGCACACCAACACCGGGCGCATCGGCGAACACGTCTCGACCGATCCGGAGGCGGCGCTCTCCGGTCAGGAGGTCATGCAGATCGACGTCGGCACCCTGGGCCGCTCGGCCCGCGCCAAGGTGCCGCTGCGCACCGCCGACGGGAAGATCGTCGGCGCGGTCTCGGTCGGCATCGGCTACGGCAGCGTCCGCGACCAGCTGCTCGCCACACTGCCCCGGCTGCTGCTGTACGCGGGCATGGCGCTCGCCGTCGGCGTGCTGGCCGCGATCGGTGTCTCGCGCAGTGTGCACCGCCGTACGCACGGGGTCGCGTTCGCCGATATCTCGGCGCTGCTCGACGAGCGCGAGGCGATGCTGCACGGCATCCGCGAGGGCGTCGTCGCCTTCGACCGGGAGGGCCGGATCCGGCTGATCAACGACGAGGCGCGGCGGCTGCTCGGCGTCGGCGCGGACGCCGCCGGCCACCCGCTGGAGGAGGCGCTGCCCCCGGGCCGTACCACGGAGGTGCTGGCGGGACGGGCGGACGGGGCCGATCTGCTGACCGTCAGCGGTGGCCGGGTCCTGGTGGCCAATCGCATGCCGACCAAGGACGGCGGTGCGGTGGCCACGCTGCGCGACCGTACCGAACTGGAGCTGCTGGGCCGGGAGCTGGACTCCACCCGCGGGCTGCTGGACGCGCTGCGCGCCCAGGGCCATGAACACGCCAACCGGCTGCACACCCTGCTCGGACTGCTCGAACTGGGGCTCCACCAGCGGGCGGCGGAATTCATCGCCGGCCTCACCGACACCCACCGGGCCTCCGCCGAGCAGATCTCCGAGCGGGTGCACGATCCGCTGCTCTCGGCGCTGCTCGTCGGGAAGGCCGCCATCGTGGCGGAGCGCGGGGTGTCCCTGCGCGTCTCGCCCCAGTCGCTGCTGTCCGAGCGGGTGGTCGACCCGCGCGACCTGGTGACCGTGCTCGGCAATCTGATCGACAACGCGCTGGACGCCGTGGCCTCGCAGCCGCGCCCCGACCCGTTCATCGAGGTCGAGCTGCGCGCCGAGGGCACCACCGCCGTACTGCGGGTCAGCGACAACGGGCCGGGGGTGCCGCCCGAGACGCGCGAGCAGATCTTCACCGAGGGCTGGTCCACCAAACAGGATGTCTCTGCGCCGACCCCGCGCGGGCGCGGCATCGGACTGGCCCTGGTGCGGCGGCTCGCCGAGCGGTACGGCGGGATGGCCCGGGTCACCGCCCGGGCGGGCGGGGGTGCGGTGTTCACCGTCATCCTCCCCGAAGCGCTCGACCTGGACGGAGCCCCAGCCACAGACCCGGAGCCGGCTCCGCCCCCGACTCCTGCCGTCCCCATCCAGCAGCTCACCGCAGCGGGAGAGTCACGATGATCGACGTCCTCGTCGTGGACGACGACTTCCACGTCGCCGAGATCAACTCCGCGTATGTGGCCCAGGTACCCGGCTTCCGGGTCGCCGCCCGCGCCCATACGGCCGCGCAGGCCCTGGCCACACTGGAGCGCACCCACGTCGACCTCGTCCTGCTCGACCACTACCTCCCCGACGAGACCGGCCTGACCCTCGTACGCCGGATGCGGCAGCTCGGCCACCACGCGGATGTGATCATGGTGACGGCGGCCTGCGATGTCGCCACCGTCCAGGCCGCCATGCGGTACGGCGCGCTGCAGTACCTGGTCAAGCCGTTCAACTTCGCGGGGCTGCGGGCCAAACTCGACGGCTATATGACGCTGCGTCACACACTGGAGGGGGTCGGCGGGCGCGGTGAGACGGGCCAGGAGCGGGTGGACCGTATCTTCGGTGCGTTCCGGACCGTCGACGCGACCGCCCGCTCCGCGCTTCCCAAGGGCCACTCCGCGCCGACCGTCGATCTCATCCGCCGCGCCCTTGACCAGGCCGACCATCCGCTGTCCGCGCATGAGGTCGCCGAGCGCACCGGTATCAGCCGCTCCACCGCCCAGCGCTACCTCAAGTACCTGGAACACGCGGGCCGGATCAGCCTCACCCTCAAATACGGCGACACCGGCCGCCCCGAGCACCGCTATTCGTGGGTGGCGGTGAGCTGACGGGGCGGCCGGTGTGACGCCCGCTGCCGCTAGCCGAACCAGGTGGCTTGCAGCACTACGATGCGCTCACCGCGGACATCGGTCAGATAGGTGAGCATGAGCTGCCCCTGGGCCTCGGTGCGCAGCCCGGGGCTGGAGCCGGTATACGAGGGTCCGTCGAGGAAAACCATGGACTCCCGCACGACGATTTCCTGTGCGAGTCGCTCGGCGTGCGTACGTGCCTGGGGCGGTAGGTCGTCGAGAAGATCGTCCGGGTCGGCTTCCCAGTGCCGGTCAGCCACCAGCGACCTCTCGGTGCGCCGCCCGTACGATCTCCCCCGCCTCGCGGATGGCGCGGGCCCGCATATCGGCATCGTCGCTGTCCATGGCCGCTTCGGCTGCGTGTAGCCGTCGGGCAGTCTGCGGGTGCCGCTCGATCTCCACGATCACCCCCCACTGGCGGTAGAACATCCGGATCGGCACGACGCTGTCCTCCTCACCTGCCCGGATGAACGCCTTCTGCATGTCGTCGAAGAACTCCGGCAATCGGGAGGGCGCCACCGTAGCCACGGCCTGGCGCAACGCAGGGAGTGTGAGGGCAGGTCTGGCGATCAGCGGGCCGTCACTCTCTGAATGCGGCACTGTCATGGTCAGCCCCTTCCCTCGCCCCGTGCACGTCCCGCAGCAGCGTATCGCCAGTCGCCCCGAGCACCGCTACTCCTGGGTCACGGTGAGGGTGTGATGCCACTGCCCGAGGAGCCACCCGCCCTTGCCGCCTCGGGGTAGGGACGGCAAGGGCAGGCGTCAGGCTCAGCTCGGCCACGGCAAGATGCCGGCCGCCGCTGCTGATCTGGAGCGGCAGCGCGAGGGCACCACCGTCGACGCGACGCAGACCCCGTCCCGGGACGGCGCTGATCTTCCAGTGGGTCACGATGTCTCCCGTCCGCTGCTTGACGCGCTGCCGCCGTCCACGCCGCCTTCAGGATCGCCCTGGCTGTCGTCATCCACAGGCAGCCGCGCTCCCCTGCTCTCGGCCACCCGGAGCACGTCGCACAGCGACTCGCACAGCCGCTCCGCCAGCGCTGGCCAGCAGGCGGCCGCTGGAGGACCAGGCAATGCGACTGATCCAGTCCTGGTGCCCTGTCAGGGCGCTGAGCTCCGCCCCGGCTTGGGCCGACCAGACCCGCACGGTTCCGTCATGGTCTCCGGTGGCGATACGGCTGCCGTCGGGGGACCAGGCGACGGACTCGACTACGGCTCCCCGGTGGTCGAAGGCGATGTCGGGCCCGAGGGCAGTCCGACCGCCGGGGACGCTGCCGAGTGCGCGTCCCTCGGGAGCCGAGGCATGGACGCTTGAGGCTCACCCCAGAATGCCGCGGTCGTACGCCACAGCCACTGCAGCCGCCCGGTCCTTGACCCCCAACTTCCTGTAAAGATGGGTCAGATGGGTCTTGACCGTCGCCTCGCTGATGAAGAGTTCCCGGGCGATCTCGCGGTTCGAGGTGCCCTTGGCTACCAGTTCGAGCACCTCGCGCTCACGGGCCGAGAGCACCTCGACTGTGAGGGTGGCGGGGTTCCTGACGGCACCGACGAGGCGGGATACGACGGCGGGCGACAGGACGGTGCGCCCTTCAGCGGCCGCGCGGACCGCCGTGAACAGCTCGTCGCGGGGTGCGTCCTTGAGGAGGTAGCCGGTGGCGCCCGCCTCGATCGCGGAAATGGTGTCGGAGTCCGTGTCGTACGTGGTGAGGACGAGGACCTTGGCGCGGGCGCCGCGCCGGGTGAGTTCGGCGATCGCCTCGACGCCGCTACCGGCAGGCATGCGCAGGTCCATCAGGATGACGTCCGGGTCCAGGTGCAGGGCGAGTTCGACCGCCTCGACACCGCCTGCGGCCTCGCCGAGGACGTTGAAGCCGGGTTCGGAGGCGAACATGCCGCGCAGGCCGTCCCTGACGACGGGGTGGTCGTCGACGATCAGCAGCGTGATGGTCCGGTCAGCCATGGCGCACCAACGGTACGCGGGCGCTGATCGCGGTGCCCTGGCCGGGTTCCGACTCGACGGCGACGGTGCCGGCGATGCGTTCGGCGCGGACGCGCATCCCGTCGAGGCCGAAGCCGCCGCTACTGGTGCGCGGCGCCGCGGCGAGGGGGTCGAAGCCGCGGCCGTCATCGCGTATGTCCAGGGTGACCTCGTCGCCCATGTAGGAGAGGGTGACGCCCGCGCGGGCGGCGCGGGCGTGGCGGCCGGTGTTGGCGAGGGCCTCCTGGGCGATCCGCAGGAGGGTGGCGGCGACCTCGTCGTGCAGCGGCTCCTCAGTGCCGGTGATGGTGAGCCGGGCCGTGACGCCGGTGCGTTCGGACCACTCGCTGACGGTTTTCTTCAGCGCCTCCGGGAGCGTGTCGTGCTCCAGGGCTGCGGGAGCCAGGTTCTGTACGGAGCGCCGGGCCTCGCCCAGGGAGCGGCGGGCCAGCGCCTGGGCGCGGTCCAAGTGCTCGCGGGCCAGGCCCGGATCGGCGGTGGAGGAGACCACCTGGAGCTGGGTGATGATGCCGGTCAGGCCCTGGGCGATGGTGTCGTGGATCTCGGCGGCGAGGCGGCGTCGCTCGTCGGCGACGCCGGCCTCCCTCGCCTGGAGGACGAGTTGGGCGTGCAGGGCCGCGTTCTCGGCGAGGGCCTTCTCCAGGGCGGCGATGGTCTCGGCCCGCTCCTCGGCCTTCTCGGCCTCCTTGGCACCGAGGTGGTTGAGGCCGATGGCGAGCGTCGCGTTGAAGACGAGCAGCGCGCCGAAGACGACCCATTGCATCGGCGAGTCCGGCGGCAGACCGCCGGACTGGGAGCCCGCCACGGCGACGGCGGACACCATGAGCCCGGCCCGGGCGGCGCGCGGCGGCAGCAGTCGCCCGGCGTCGAAGTAGCCGAGGCACGCATAGATCGCGAAGAAGGGATTGAGCCAGGTCAGGGCGAAGGCGAAGGCGGTGCGTAGCGCGAAGTGGACGCGACCGGCGTTGGTCCCCTCGGGTAGCACCGGGGCGCCGGCCTCCCGCTCGGCGTCGGCCGCGTGCTCGGCCAAGGTTGCCGCCAGCAGCCGCGGCATGGCCCGGGACCACCACGTCTGCAGGGCCAGCGCGGCGAAGAGCAGAGCCCCTGCGGCGTACATCTCCCGCCGGGTCATCATCAGGGGGGCGGCCACGGCTCCGAGGAGCGTGGCGAGGCCCAGCAGGGCGTACGGCCCGTACCGGAAGAACTGCGTCCAGCGCTCCTCGACCGTCATCGTCATGGATTGAGCTACTCCCACTTGAACCAGCGGCGGGCCGCGGCGATCAGCAGGACCGCCCACAGCGCCGTGACCCCCAGGTGTATCCAGCCCGGCCATTCTCCCGCAGCGGCCTCGTCGAGGGCCTGTGCGGCGGCGCCCAGCGGGGTGAGGGTCACGATGCGCTGAAGGACATCGGGCATGGCCGCGACCGGCAGCCAGACACCGGAGGCGAACATCGCCGGGAAGAACACTGCCGAGCCTACTGCCTGGGTAATCTTGGTAGTGCGGCAGACGGCGGAGATGGTGGCGCCGAGCGCCAGGGTGGCCAGTGTGACGAGAGCGAGCGCCACCAGGTATCCAATGAGCTGGCGGGGCAGGGCCACGTCGAACACGATCCGGCCCACGGCGAGGGCGAGCAGCACGGAGACCGCGATGGCGGCACCGTGCAGCGCAATCTGCGCGCCGATGAGGGAACCGGGCCGCACGGGGGTGCTGGACATTCGGCGCAGGATGCCGCGCTCGCGGTAGCCGGTGAGGACGGGCGGCATGGCCTGGAGGCCGGCCATGATCACAGCGAGCAGGATCGCGACGGGGACATAGAGGTCCACGACCCGCATGCCGCCCAGGTCGGCCGCATGCTCCCGGTTGGAGGGGATGGCGCCCAGGATGCACAGCAGGATCGTGGGGAAGGCCAGCACCCAGAAGAGGGCGGCGGGCTCGCGCAGGATCAGGCGTGCCTCGGCCTTGAGGACAGCGGTGGCACTGCCGTTGACGGCCGTCGTGCGGCTGCGGGTGAGGGTGGTCATGCGTCCGGTCCCGTCAGGTCGAGGTAGGCGTCGTCCAAGGTGGCCTCGGTGACGCGGAGCTGGCGGGCGGAGATGCCCCGCCCGGCGAGCAGCGAGAGCACGGCATGAACGGTCTCGTCCGTGCCGTTGACCACGATCCGGCCGTCCTTGTGCGTCACGGATGCGACCGAGGGCAGTTCCGCCAGCAGTTGCATCTCAAGCGGGGCCGAGGGCGTGAAGGAGATCGCCGTGCTGCCCGCGGTGCGTCCGATCAGCCCGGACGGGGTGTCCAGTGCGGTGATCCGGCCCTTGTCGATCAGGGCTATCCGGTCGCACAGGCGCTGTGCTTCCTCCATGAAGTGCGTGACCAGCAGCACGGTGACCCCGCTGTCGCGAATGTCCTGAATGAGCTGCCAAATGTCGCGGCGGGCACGCGGGTCGAGGCCAGTGGTCAACTCGTCCAGTACGACGATGTCGGGCTTGCCGACCAGGGCGAGCGCGATGGACAGGCGCTGCTTCTGGCCGCCGGAGAGCTTCGCGAACCGGGTGCGGAGCTTGTCGGTGAGTCCGAGGCGCTCGGCGAGGGCGCGCCAGTCGACGGGGTCCGGGTAGCAGGAGGCGTACAGCTCGAGCGCCTCGCTGACGGTGATCTTGGGCTGCAGGTCGCTCTCCTGGAGCTGCGCGCCCAGGATGCGGGTGACGGAGTCGCGGTCGGCGACGGGGTCGTACCCGGCGACGCGGACGCTGCCGCCGTCGGGGCAACGTAGTCCCTCCACACACTCGACCGTGGTGGTCTTGCCGGCGCCGTTGGGGCCGAGGATCCCGAAGATCTCTCCCTCCTCGACGTCGAAGGACACGCCGTCGACGACCTTGCGCTCGAGGGAGCATCAGCCGATCGGCTGATGGCGCGTGCCCGACTCACGGGCATAGGTGCATTCGGCGTATCGACGTCTCGGCGTGTTCCTTGTCCGCGAGGCGGACACCAGGAGGGAAACGTGAGTACTGACCATCCGGCAGCTACGGCGACACCGGCCGCCCCGAGCACCGCTACTCCTGGGTCGCGGTGAGCTGACGGGGCGGCCGGTGGACGAAATGGCGAGGGGTGGCTACCAGCGGGTGGTCTCGCCGAAGAAGTCGTCGATCGCGGTGGCCTCTCCCGCCTGCGTGGCGACGCGGTAGATATGCGCCCCGACCGCGAGGTCGAGGACGCCGAGGCCGAAGGGGGAGAAGATGACGGGCTTGTCCGGGCCCGTGGTGATCTCGCCGCGGATGTGCTGGGCGAGGGTGCCGGTGACGAAGTCGCGGTTGCCGTATTTCTGCTCGGCCAGGTGCGGGGAGGTGTTGGCCTTGAGGCAGTGGTCGATGTCGTCGACGATGTTGTACGAGTCGTGGATGATCTCGGGGCCGATGTCGCGCAGCGAGATGTTGAGGACGACCTGGCCGGGGGCGAAGGCGCGCGGGTCGAGGACGTAGGGCTCGCCGGCGGTGGTGGCGAAGACGATGACGTCGGCCACCTCAAGGGCGGTGCGCAGGTCGTCGGTGGTCTCGGCGCGGTAGTTGAGGGAGTCGGTGGCGTAGTCGGCGAGGGCCTGGCCGTATTCGGGGTGCTGGTCGTGGACGACCACGGTTTCGATGTCCCACTCCTGGGCGGCGAAGAACTCCAGGATGTTGCGGGCGATGATGCCGGCGCCGACCACGGCCAGCCGGCGGGCGGTGCGGCCGCCGGTCAGCTGTTCGGCGGCGAGGACGGCGGAGGCCGCGGTGCGGGCCGCGCTGATCTGGGAGGCTTCCAGGAGGGCGAAGGGGTAGCCGGTGGCGTAGTCGTTGAGCAGCAGGGCGGCGGAGGCGCGCGGGATGCCGTTCTTGATGTTGCCGGGGAAGCTGCCGATCCACTTGATCCCGGCGACGTCGTGCTTGCCGCCCAGGTAGGCCGGAAGCGCGATGATCCGGCTGTCCGGTTTCTCGGGGAAGCGCAGGAAGTAGCTGTCCGGGTTGACGGAGTCTCCGTCGCCATGGGTCAGATAGGTTTCCTTCACCTCCCGTACGATCTCCCGGCGGCTGCGGCCGATGATGTCGCGGGCCGTTTTGCCGCCGATCACGCTGAACTCGAACACGGGTTTCCTTCCGGTCGTTGGGCGGGCGGGGCCGGCTTGTCGCCGGCCCCGCCCGCTGTCGTTACCTCTGTACCTCTGTACGTTTGCTCGTGGCGAATGTGTCGATGTCACTTTCACCCAGCAGTGTCGTTCAGTACGTGACCGGCACGCCCTGGGTGTCGCGCGCCGCCACGTGGCTGGGGCCGCTGTAGCCGGCCTCGGCGGGGCGGGACTTGCGGAGGAAGCCGGGTGCGGCCCAGTTCGCCCGGCCCAGCAGGGCCATCACGGAGGGCAGCAGGATCGCCCGGACGACCGTGGCATCGAGCAGGACGGCCACCGCCAGGCCCACGCCCAGCTGCTTGAAGTCCTGCATGGCCAGGGTGCCGAAGACCGCGAACACGGCGACCATGATCAGGCCGGCGCTGGTGACCACCCCGGCGGTGGTGCGGATGCCGTGGGCGATGGCGTCCCGGGTGGTGGCGCCGCGGTCGTAGGCCTCACGGATCCGGGAGACCACGAACACGTGGTAGTCCATCGAGAGTCCGAAGAGCACCACGAACACGAACAGCGGCATCCAGGACTCCAGGGCACCCGGCGCCTCGGTGCCGACCAGGGAGGCGCCCCAGCCGTGCTGGAAGACGGCGGTCATCACGCCGTACGCGGCGCCCACCGACAGCAGGTTGAGGACGATCGAGGTCAGCGCGATGACCGGGGACCGGAAGGACACCAGCATCAGCAGGAAGGTCACGCCCATCACGAAGGCGAAGACCGGGACGATGCTGCTCTTGAGCTGGTCGTTGTAGTCCTCGGAGAAGGCCAGGTCACCGCGGACGAGCGTGGTGGTGTCCGAGACCTTGCCGAGGGTGTCGGGGATCAGGGTGTCGCGCAGTTCCTTGAGGGCCTTCTTGGAGGTGGCGTCGGTGCCGTTGCCGATCAGCGGGACGCTGATCTCGGCGATGTTCTGCTTGGCGTGCACCGTGACGTCGATCTGCTTACCGGTCTGCCCGGAGGCGAGCGCCGCCTTCTTGAAGTCGGCGATGGCCTGGGTGACCTGCGGGGAGTCGATGTCGTTGGACTTGATCACCACTCCGGCCGGGGCCGGGGCGCCGGGGAACTCCTTTCCGATCTGGGTCGAGATGGACACCATTGGGTTGTCGGCGGGCAGCAGCTTGTCGGTGCCCAGCTTCTCGGTCTTCATGCCCAGGGCCGGCGCGGCCAGGGCGAGCAGCAGTGCGGCGCCCAGGACGGCGAACACGCCGGGCCGGGCGAGCACCCCGCGCAGCAGGGCGTTGGTGCGGCGGCCGCCGACGGCCGCGGCGGCCGCGGCGCGGGCCTCGCGGCGGCGGGCGATGAAGGGGATACGGCCCTTCTCCACCCGGTCGCCGAGCATGGCCATCATGGCGGGCAGTACGGTCATGGAGCCGATGACCGCGATCAGGACCACCTCGATGGTGGCGAAGGCGAAGCCCTTGAACACGGTCAGCCCGGACAGGAACATCCCGGCCATGGCGACCACCACGGTGAGGCCGGAGATCAGCACCGAGTGTCCAGAGGTGGCGGCGGCGATGTGCAGGGCGGTTTCCTTGTCCCGCCCGGCGGCCCGCTCCTCCCGCTCCCGGCGCAGATAGAACAGGCAGTAGTCGACGCCGACGGCCAGGCCCATGAGGAACATCACGGAGCTGGTCATACCGTCGACCGGCACCACCTGGCTGGTCAGGGCCAGCAGGCCCATGGCGCCGACACAGGCGGTGGCGGCGAGCAGCACCGGCAGCACGGCGGCCACGAAGGCGCCGAAGACGATCAGCAGGATGCCGAGGGCGACCGGGAGCGCGGTCATCTCGGCCCGTGCGAAGTCCTCGCCGAGGCTGTCGTTGATGCCCTTGAGGCCGGTGGCGGCGCCGTACTGGCCGAGCGTCACCGCTTCATGGGCCTTGTCGGTCTTCTCGACGGCGTCGATGACGGGCTGGATACGGTCGGCCGCGGTGTCCGGGTCGCCCTTGACGTCGTACTGGATGAGGGCCGAGTGCTTGTCCTGCGAGACCACATGCGTGGTGTTCGGGTCGTGCAGGTTCTTGACCAGCCCGGTTTCCTTGAGCGCGGTCACCGTGGCGGTGACGGCGCCCTGGAACTCGGCATCGCCGGCGGTGAGTTTGTCGCTGTGGACCAGGACCAGCTCCGCGGCGGGCGGTGCCAGGTCGGCGTCCTGGAGGATACGCTCGGCCCGACCGGAGTCCCCCGTCCCGTAGTCGGCGTTGGTCAAGGTCTTCTGTCCTGCGGCGCCGCCCACGACGGTGACCAGGACGACCAGGATCAGCCAGCCGAAGACGGCCGTCTTTCGATGGCGGGCGCTCCAGTCACCGAGCGCGGCGGCGAAATTTCGATGACGTGCCATTACCTCTCCTGCGGTCAGCGGCGTTTGCCCCGTAGCCGCGGAGGCCGTGGGGGATTAACCAAAACGCTAGGCGCTGCGCAGGGGCTATGGAGCCCGTGGAGCTTGCAGCAAGCTGCGCCTGCAGAGTACTGCCAGTAGGATCCGGACATATCGGGCACCAAGCATGCGATTCCGCTGCTACATTTCCCAGCAGCTTGATACCCGAACTCCCATGTTTCGAAGGGAATTCGGATTTCCATCGAAAGGGAAAACTGGGAGAGGGGGATTCGTGGATATCGCCATCGCGGCAGAGAATCTTGGAAAGCGCTATGGAAATCACCAGGCGCTCGCCGGAGTTGATCTCGAAGTGCGGTCCGGAACCGTACTCGGACTGCTCGGGCACAACGGCGCGGGCAAGACCACCACCATCCGCATGCTGGCCACGCTGCTGGAACCGGACTCCGGCAGCGCCCGGGTCGCGGGCTTCGACGTCGTACGCGAACAGCGCGAGGTGCGCCGGAGGATCGGCCTGGCGGGCCAGTACGCCGCGGTCGACGAACTGCTGACCGGCCGGGAGAACCTGGTCCTGCTGGGCACCCTGCTGCGGCTTGGCCGCAGACGGGCGCGGCAGCGGGCAGAGGAGTTGCTGACGGCGTTCGAGCTCACCGGCGCGGCCGACCGTCCGGTGCACACCTACTCGGGCGGGATGCGGCGCCGGCTGGACCTGGCGGCCTGTCTGATCGCCTCGCCGACCGTGCTGTTCCTCGACGAGCCGACGACCGGGCTCGACCCGGCCAGCCGGATGGTGCTGTGGAAGATGGTGCGGGAGCAGGTAGCCCAGGGGGTGACCATGCTGCTGACCACGCAGTATCTGGAGGAGGCCGACTTCCTGGCCGACCGGATCATGGTCTTCGCCGCCGGTCGCACCCTGGCCGAGGGCACTCCGGACGAGCTCAAGCAGAAGGTCGGCGGGGAGTGGCTCGAGGTGGCCGTGGCCACCGCCGAGGACCTGCCCGCGGCCCTGTCCGCGCTGGGTCCGGTGGCCGGCGCCAGCCCCACCGTGGACGAGACGAGCCACCGGATTTCCGTCCAACTGGCGGACAGGATGGGCTCCATCGCGGCCGCCGCGGCCGCGCTGGAGGGCTGCGGGGCCGATGTCGTCGACTTCGCGCTGCGCCGCCCCTCGCTCGACGACGTGTTCTTCCATCTCACCGGGGAGAGCAAGCCGGGGCCGAACACGTCTGGTGAGAACCCCACAACCACGGCGGAGGACGAGTCATGAGCGGCTTGACGGGACCGGCGGAGTTCGGTGCCGGGGCTGCCGGGACGGCTGCTACGGGGGGCCGCTTCGCGGCTGTCGGAGATGTGCTGGCCCTGACCGGGCGGCATCTGCGGCATCTGCGCAGAACACCCGAGAAGCTGATCGCGGTGGCCCTGACGCCGGTGGCCATGGTGGTGATCCTGGGTTATCTGTTCGCCAGCGTCATCACGATCAAGAACAGCGGCGGGGTCGAGTACCACGACTACGTCATGGCCGGGGTCTTCGCCCAGATCGGGCTCACCTGCATCGGCATCACCGCGCTGGGGGTGGCCTCGGACATGGGCAAGGGGCTGATCGACCGGTTCCGTTCGCTGCCGATGGCGCGGTCGTCGGTGCTGGTCAGCCACACCGCGGCCGATCTCGTCCCGGTGGCGATCAGCATGGTCGCGGTGGGCGGGATCGGTCTGCTGGTCGGCTGGCGCACCGATGCGGGACCGCTGCCCATCCTGGGCGGCTTCGCGCTGCTGCTCGCCTTCGCGTACGCGATGCTGTGGCTGGGCGCGCTGCTGGGGATGGTGCTGCGCAACATGGAGGCCATCAACGGCATCTCAGCCCTGGCCCTGGTCATCCTCTCGTTCATGTCCAACTCCTTCATGCCGCTGTCCGGGCTGCCCGGCTGGCTGCGCACGGTGGTGGAGTGGAACCCGGTCAGCACGGTGTCCGAGGCCTGCCGGGTGCTGTGGGGCAACGCCCCCGCCTCTTCGGGCGGGAGCCTGCCGATGGAGCATCCGGTGCTGGTCTCGGCCATCACGGTGGCTGCGCTGATCGCCGTACTGATCCCGGTGGCCCTGCGGACCTTCCGCACGGCCGCCGTGCGCTGACGATGGCGGCCGCCCGCCGGTCACTCCGGTTCGGAGGACCCGTCCGCGCTGCCCTGCAGCCAGCCCCGCTCGCCGGCGATCACCCCGGCCTGGAAGCGGCTGCGGGCGCCGAGCTGGGTCATCAGTTCCGCGGTGATCCGGCGGGCGGTCCGCACCGAGATGCCCATCTTGCGGGCCACCACCTCGTCGGTGTGGCCCTGGGCCAGCAGGCTCAGCACGGCGCGGGCCTGGCTGGTGAGCCCGGTGTCCTCGTCGCGCCGGCGCGTGGCCCCGAACGGCGGCGCCTCCTCCCAGATGTGCTCGAACAGCGCACACAGGGCGGAGACCAGCCCGGTTCCACGCAGCAGCAGCGCCCCGACGGCGGTGTCCTCGGGGTTGCTCGGCACGACGGCCGCCTGCCGGTCGAAGATGACCATGCGCAGCGGCAGCGAGGGGACCACCCGGACCCGGCAGCCGAGGCCGGTCATCCAGTCCAGATAGGACACGGTCTGGGGGTGGTTGACCACGCTCTCCAGATAGACACAGCGCATCCGCACGCCGCGCTCCAGGAGCCCCTGGTCGATCGGCCTGCTGGCCTGCCGGGACTCGGCCGACTGCCCCCCGCCGGTGGTGAATTCCATGATCTCGGAGGTGCAGTCATGGGCCAGCTCCTCGAGCCGGACCCGGACCATGTCGATACCGCTCAGTTCCTCGACGTCCACCCGGCGCTTGTTCTGGACGGAGTCGACGTATTCGGCGACGATCTTGCTGATGGCGAGCTTGCCGGAGGTGATCTCCTGCTGCCGCTGGGTCAGTTCGACCTCCTGGCGCGCCAGCAGAGACACCAGGCTGATCTCGGGATTGATTAATAAGAGCCCGCCAGGCCGCTGGTCGGACTCGCGCACCAAGGAGAGCCCGGCCAGTTCGTCCAGGGCGCTCCTGACCTTCTCCTCACTCCAGCCGAGTTGTCCGGCCAGGCCTGATATGCCGAGTTCGGGCCGGCCCAACATCGCTCGGTAGACGCTCTCGGCCGCGGAACTGACACCGAGGATCTCCAGCACGTGTGTACTCCCTCGTCCCCCGCGCGCCCCCGCGCATGATCGAAACCCACCCCTACGTCCCGATCACTGCATGTTACGGCACGAACGGGGTGCGACCGCGCGGTAGTTGATTTATTCACCTGTCCTTCGGCAGCCCGGCATCGAACCGTGAGAGGTGGCCATGTACATCGTCATGGGACGCATGCTGCGCGGCCGTACGATCGTGGACGCAGGGCAGCTACGAGCACTGGTGTACGCCGCCGCCGAACCGGACGACGGTCTCGAGCACGTCTACGCCGAGACCGATCTGGAGGGCGCCGGTACCGTCCTCTTTCTGTGTGCCACTTCCGCAGAACGAGCTGAGGCCACCGCCGTCCGTATCGTGGACCGGCTGCTCGCCCAGGATGAACTCCGGGGCTGGGAATGGGAAGGCCGTCGAGGCGAAGTCTAGGGAGATCCCAAATAATCCCTGGCATTCTCCGGCCATCGCAGGACCCTGACAGCGTAAACACATGACACCGGGTCTACGGCGGTACAGACTCGTAACACCGGACAGGAATTCAAAACATTCTGGAATTCCCGCTTCCGAAACTCGAGAGTAACCAATCCCCAGCGAAAAGGGAATACCCATGCCTGCCATCAACCACCCCTCCGCCCGCATGAATGCGTTCATCTCGCTCGCTTTCGGAGCCGTCATTCTCGCCACTTCCCCGGCCGGGACCGGCGTCGGCTGGGACAGAGCCGGCGCATTCGGCACGGAGGTCGGCTGGGACAAAGTCGCCGTCGGCTGGGACCTGGCCCCGGCCCATGACCCCGGCGTGGGCTGGGACAACGTGGCGGCCGGCGCCCCGGACGTCGGCTGGGACAGCGCGGGCGCCGACCGCACGGACGTCGGCTGGGACCTGGCCCCGGCCCACGACCCCGGCGTCGGCTGGGACCGCAAGCCCCGCACCGACAACGTGGGCGACGTGGGCTGGGACTGAGCAGCGGTACGGATACGGCGATCAGGGGGAAGGTCTCGTGCCCATCATCACGACGCCGCAGGAGTTCAACGAAGAAGACCTCTTCGTGGACCTGCGGGAGATGTTCGGTTATCCGCTCTACCTGAAGTGCGAGGGGTTCAACTTCGCCGGCTCAATCAAGCTCAAGGCCGCCGCATCCATGATCGAAGCGGCGGAACGCGGCGGGCTTCTGGGCCCCGAATCGATCCTGGTCGAGTCCTCTTCGGGAAACCTCGGTATGGCGCTCAGCATGATCGCCGCCGCCAAGGGCTACCGGTTCATCTGCGTGGTGGACTCACGGACCAACCTGTCGACCCGACAGGTCATCGAATCCCTCGGCAGCGAGGTGCATGTCATCACCGAGCCGTCCGTCACCGGCGGTTTTCTCGGGGCGCGCCTCGATTTCGTACGCGGTCTCTGCACCACGGATCCGCGTTACGTCTGGCTGAACCAGCACGCCAACCAGAACAACTGGAAGGCGCACTACCGCACCACCGCGCCCGCCATTGAAAAGCAGTTCCCCAACCTGGACGTGCTGTTCGTCGGGGCGGGCACCACGGGCACCCTGATGGGCTGCGCACGCTACTTCAAGGAGCAGCCGAACTCCCCCGTCACGGTCGTCGGCATCGACAGCGTCGGCTCGGTCACCTTCGGCGGACCGGCCGGCCCCCGCATGATCCCGGGCCTGGGCGCCGGAGTGCGGCCCGCCCTGTTCGACCAGCGGTACCTCGACGACATGGTGCTGGTCCCCGAGATCGAGACCATCCGCACCTGTCACACCCTGGCCCGCGGCGGCTTTCTGTTCGGCGGCTCCACCGGCACCGTCGTCAACGGCGCCGTGAAGTGGCTGGCCGAACACCGCCCCGGCCAGGACGTCACCGCCGTGGCCATCTCGCCCGATCTCGGCGACCGCTACCTGGACACCATCTACCGGCCCACCTGGGTCCGGGACCTCTACGGCCTGGACGCGCTGGAGCCGGCTCCCCGTCCGGGCGCCGTCACATCAGGAGTGCACTGACGATGAGAGAGACCGACCTTTTCGAGCTACCGCTCTCCGGTGCGCAACGGGAGATGTGGTACGCGCAAGCGCTCGACCCCGGAAACCCCGTCTACACCATGGCCGACCATCTCGACCTGGACGGGCCGCTGGACCTGGCGCGGTTCGAGCGCGCCTGGTGGCAGCTGATCCACGAAACCGAGTGCGTACGGGCCCGGTTCGGCGAGCGCGACGGCGAGCCCGTACAGACGGTCCATCCGCTCGGGGAGCGGACGCTCGCGGTACGGGACTACCGCGCCGCCACCGACCCCGACGCGGCCTCCCGCCACCGGATCGCTACGGATCTGCGGCTCCCCTCGTCCCTGGGCGCCGAGGCGTTCCACAGCGAGCTGCATCTGCTCGGGCCGCGGCGCACCCGGCTCTACGCGCGGGCCAACCACATCCAGATGGACGGCTACAGCCGCTCGGTGTTCTACCAGCGGTTCTCCGCTCTGTACGAGGACGGTGGGGACGCACATGCCCCGCTGCCGCCGCTGGCCGAACTGCTCGCCGACGAGGAGGCGTACCTCGCCTCCCCGGCCCACACCCGCGACGCCCGGTTCTGGTCCGGCCGGTTCGACACCGCCCCCGAGCCCACCCGGCTGTCCCGGCGGCGCGCGGCGCACGCCCACCACACCCTGCGCCGCACCGCCCCGCTGCCCGAGGCCACCGTGGCTCGCTTGAGCGAACTGGCCTGGCAGTCACGGGTGACCTGGCCCACCACGCTGATCGCGGCCACCGCCGCCTGGGCCGCCCGGGCCAGTGGCGACGGGGAGGTGCTGCTGACCCTGCCGGTGCCCGCCAGGACGGGCGTGACCGCGCGTGCCGTGCCCGGGATGCGCGCCAACTTCCTGCCGCTCGCCCTGTCGGTACGCCCCTCGATGACCCGCGCCGATCTGCTCAAGCACACGGCGGCCGAGCTGCGCGCGACCGTCCGCCACCAGCGGTACCGCGGCGACGAGCTGCGGCGCGAGCTGGGCATGACCGGCGACGCGGACACCACGTACGGGCCCACGGTCAATGTGCTGGAGTCCGGGGTGGACTTCACCTTCGGCGACGCCTGCACCGGCCGGCTGCACAACCTGTCCACCGGGCCGGTGCCCGATCTGCAGATCATCTTCCTCGACACACCGGGCGACGGCTGGATGCTGCGCCTGGACGCCAACCCCAGCCTGTACACCGACGCCGAGCTGACCGCCCACCAGGACCGGCTGCTCGCCGCCATCGAGGCTTTCGCGCACGGCGCCGACGACGTTCCGCTGGGCCGTGCCGATGTCACGCTGCCCGCCGAGCGGGAGCGGCTGCTGGTCGACTGGAACGCAACCGAGCGCACCGACGGCTTCACGGACGTGGTGGAGCGGGTACGGGAGCTGGCCGGTCTCGCGCCGCACGCGGTGGCCGTCGACGACGGCACGACCCGGCTGAGCTACGCCGAGCTGGTCGCCCGCGCCGACGCCCTCTCCCGCACCCTGACCACCTCCGGGCTCGGAGCCGGCTCCCTGGTCGCGCTGGCCGCGGGGCCCAGCGCGGCCTTTGTGACGGCGGTCCTCGGCGTGCTGGGCGCGGGGGCCGCGTGGGTGCCGCTCGACGTACGGGCCCCCGTCGCCCGCGGGGCCACGCTGCTGGCCGACAGCGGGGCGCAGGCGCTGCTGTTCGGCCGCGACCAGGAGGAGTTCGCCCATCAGGTGCTCGCCGCCTGCGGCAGCTGGCCGCAGGTGGTCGAACTGGAAGGGTCCGCGGAAGGGTCCGGGAATGCTGCGGCGGATCTTCTACCGGTTGCGGGCAAGGGCGACGACCTGGCTTACGTGATCTTCACCTCGGGCTCCACCGGCCGCCCCAAGGGCGCGATGGTCCACCGCCACGGCATGGTCAACCACCTCCTCGCCAAGGTCGAGGACCTGGATCTGACCGCCGCCGACTCGGTGGTCCACAACGCGCCCGTCACCTTCGACATCTCCATCTGGCAGATGCTCTCCGCGCTCGTCGTGGGCGGCCGCACCCGGGTGGTGCCCCGCGAGGTGGCCGGCGATCCGCAGACGCTGTTCGCGCTGGCCGACGCCGAGCGGATCACCGTGCTCGAAGTGGTGCCCTCGCTGCTGCGGGTGGCCCTGGACGAATGGGACGCCGGAGCGGCCCGGCCCGAACTGGCCGCGCTGCGCCACCTGGTGGTCACCGGCGAGACCCTGCCGGGCGACCTGTGCCGCCGCTGGCTCGCGCACTACCCCGGCGTACCGCTGGTCAACGCGTACGGGCCCACCGAGTGCTCGGACGACGTCACACACGCCTTCATCCGCTCCGAGGACGACCTGGGCCCGGTGCGGGCGCCGATCGGCTCGGCGGTGCGCAACACCAGCCTGTACGTCCTCGGCGACGGGCTGCGCCCGGTGCCCGCCGGGGTGCCGGGCGAGCTGTACGTCGGCGGGTTCGGGGTCGGCCGCGGCTATCTGGACGATTCGCGCCGCACCGCCTCCGTGTTCGTCGCCGACCCGTACTCGCCGGTGCTCGGCGCCCGGATGTACCGCACCGGGGACCGGGTGGTGCACCGGCCGGACGGGCAGCTGGAGTTCCTGGAGCGGGTCGACCACCAGGTCAAGATCCGCGGCCATCGCATCGAGCTCGGCGAGATCGAGGCCGTGCTGCGCACCGTGCCCGGCGTCATCGACGCCGTGGTGACCGTGGCCGTGGACCGCGAGGGCAACTCCCGGCTGGCGGCCTTCCTGTCCGGCACCGCCGATGTGGTCGCCGCGCGCGACCGGGTCGCGGGCGCGCTGCCCGACTACATGGTGCCCGCGGCCTTCGTCGTCCTGGACGCCCTGCCGCTGACCGTCAACGGCAAGGTGGACCGCAAGGCGCTGCCCGAGCCGGACTTCGCCGCCGCGGCGGCGGGTTCGGGCCGCGCCCCGCAGGGTCCGCGCGAGGAGGTGCTGTGCCAGCTGTTCGCGGATGTGCTGAACCTGGAGCGGGTGTCGATCGACGACGACTTCTTCGGGCTCGGCGGCCACTCGCTGCTCGCCACCAAGGTGATCAGCCGGCTGCGCGTACTGCTCGGCATCGAACTTCCCATCAAGGCCCTGTTCGACGCGCCCACCGTGGAACGGCTCGCCGCCGCGCTGGACGGCGCCGGCCAGGCGCGGCCCGCGCTCGTCGCGGCGGACCGCCCCGCCGAACTGCCGCTGTCCTTCGCACAGCAGCGGCTGTGGTTCCTCGGCCACCTGGACAACCGCAGCGCCACCTACCACCTCCCCCGGGCGCTGCGGCTGTCCGGCGAGCTCGACCAGGCGGCGCTGGCCGAGGCGCTGGCCGACGTGGTCGCCCGGCACGAGAGCCTGCGCACCGTCTTCCCCGAGGTGGACGGGCGCGCCACCCAGGTCGTCCTGGCCGCCGAGGTGGCCCGGCCCGGCCTGCCCGTGACCGAGGCCGCCGAGGACGAGCTGGAGTCGCTGCTCGCCGAGCGGGCGGCGCGCCCGTTCGACCTGGCGGCGGAACTGCCGCTGCGCGCCGAGCTGTTCCGGCTCGCCGAAGAAGAACATGTACTTCTGGTGGTGCTGCACCACATCGCCGGGGACGGCTGGTCGGTGCTGCCGCTGGCCCAGGACCTGCGCGAGGCGTACGCGGCGCGGCTGCGCGGCCGGGCGCCCGCGTTCCGGCCACTGCCGGTCCAGTACGCCGACTACACGCTGTGGCAGCGCGAGCTGCTGGGCGACGAGAAGGACCCGGACAGCCTGGCCGCCAAGCAGCTGGAGTTCTGGCGCGAGACGCTGGACGGCCTGCCGGACGAACTGGAGCTGCCCACCGACTTCCCGCGCCCCGCGCTGCCCTCCTACCGGGGCGGCACGGTGGACTTCCGCCTGGACCCCGAGCTGCACACGGCCGTGGTGGCGCTGGCGCGCTCCTCCGGGGCCAGCGTGTTCATGGTGCTACAGGCGGCGCTCGCGGCGCTGCTGTCCAAACTGGGCGCCGGGGAGGACATCCCGCTGGGCACACCCGTCGCGGGCCGCGGCGAGGCCGCGCTCGAGGGGCTGGTCGGCTTCCTCGTCAACACGCTGGTGCTGCGCACCGATGTATCCGGCGACCCGACCTTCCGAGAGCTGGTGGGGCGGGCGCGCTCAGCGGACCTCGCGGCCTTCGACCACCAGGACGTGCCGTTCGAGGCGCTGGTCGATGCGGTCAGCCCGGCCCGTTCGCTGTCGCGGCAGCCGCTGTTCCAGGTGATGCTGGCCTTCCAGAACAACGCGCCCGCCGACTTCGGGCTGCCGGGCCTGATCACCACCATGGCCCCGGTGCCCACCGGCACCGCCCGCTTCGACCTGGCCTTCGAGCTCACGGAGGACAACACAGGCGGTGGCATCGGCGGACAGCTGGAGTACAGCGCGGACCTGTTCACCGAGGCGAGCGCGGCGGTGATCGCCGAGCGGCTGGTGGAGCTGTTGCGCAAGGCCACCGCCGAACCGGACCGGCCGCTGAGCCGGCTGGACGCCCTGCTGCCCGAGGAGGCCACACACATCCTTGGCGCATGGGCCGGCAGCGGCGCCCAGGCCCCCGAAGCGGGCACGCTCCCCGAGCTGTTCGCCGCCCGGGTGGCGCTGGACCCGGACCGTACGGCGCTGCTGGCCACCGGCGTCGGCCCGGTCACGTACGGGGAGCTGGACGAGCGGGCCAACCGGCTCGCCCACCATCTGATCTCCCTCGGCGTGGGTCCCGAGGACACCGTCGCGCTGGTCCTGCCCCGCACCGTCGAGGCGGTGGCGGCGGTGCTCGCGGTGCTCAAGGCGGGTGCGGCGTATCTGCCCGTCGACCCCGCGTATCCGCAGGACCGCGTCGACTACGTTGTCGACGACGCCCGGCCGGCCGCGGTGCTCACCACGGTGGAGCGGGCGGGGGCCTTCCAGCGGGCGGACGGCATCCTCGCGCTGGACTTGCCCGAGACCGCCGCCCGGCTTGCCGCGGCCCCCGCGCACGACCCGACGGACGCCGACCGGCGGGCGCGGCTGACGCCCCAGCACCCCGCGTACGTCATCTACACCTCGGGCTCCACCGGCCGCCCCAAGGGCGTGGTCGTACCGCACGCCAATGTGTCGGTGCTGGCCGCGCAGGGCGAGCCGTTCGGGGTACGGGAGGGCGTCCGGGTGCTGCAGTTCGCCTCGTTCAGCTTCGACGCCGCGGCCTGGGAGGTCTGCACCTCGCTGCTGACCGGCGCGGTGCTGGTGCTGGCCGGCGAGGAGGACCGGGCGCCCGGCGAACCGCTCGCCGCGCTGATCGCCGAGGCCCGCATCGACGTGGTCTGCCTGCCGCCGACCGTGCTCTCGGCCTGGCCCGAGGATCTGCCCATGCCCGAAGGGATCACGGTCATCACGGCGGGCGAGGCCTGCCCGCCCGAGCTGGTGGAGCGGTGGTCGGCCGGGCGCCAGATGATCAACGCGTACGGGCCGACCGAGACCACCGTATGCGCCACCCTCAGCGAACCGCTCTCCGGGGCCGTCAAACCGCCCGTCGGCCGCCCGCTGCCCGGCACCCACGTACGGGTCCTGGACGCGGCGCTGCGGCCGGTGCCGGCCGGGGTCACCGGGGAGCTGTACGTGGCGGGCGCCGGTCTTGCCCGCGGCTATCTGGGGCGGGCGCGGCTGACCGCCGAGCGGTTCGTCGCCGACCCGTACGGGCAGCCGGGCTCGCGGATGTACCGCACCGGGGACCTGGTGCGGTGGCTGCCCGACGGGACGCTGGACTACGTCGGCCGCTCGGACGACCAGGTCAAGCTGCGCGGCTTCCGGATCGAGCCCGGGGAGATCGAGAGCGCCCTGCTCGCGGACCCCGGTATCGCCCAGGCCGCGGTGATCGTGCGCTCGGACCGCCCCGGGGAGAAGCGCCTGGTCGGCTACGTCGTACCGGCCGCGGACGAAGCACCCGACGCGGCGCGGCTGCGGGAGCGGCTGGCCGACCGGCTGCCCGACTACATGGTCCCCGCCGCCTTCGTCACCCTCGACGCCCTGCCGCTGACCGGCAACGGAAAGCTGGACCGCACGGCCCTGCCCGCGCCCGACTTCACCGCAAGCGCCACCGGCCGGGCGCCGGTCACCGCACAGGAGGAGACGCTGTGCCAGGTCTTCGCCGACGTACTGGGCCTTGAGCGGGTCGGCGCCGACGACAGCTTCTTCGACCTGGGCGGCGACTCGATCGTCTCGATCCAGCTGGTGGGCCGGGCCCGTAAGGCCGGACTGCTGATCACCGCGCAGGACGTGTTCACCCACCGCACCCCGGCGGCGCTCGCCGCCGCGGCCAAGCCCGCCGCCGAACAGGTGGTCCTCGGCACGGACGACGGCGTCGGCGCCCTGGCGCCCACCCCGATCGTCCACTGGCTCCAGGAGCTGTCGCAGGGCGCGGAGTTCGCCGGGTTCCACCAGGCGGTCGTGGTGCACACCCCGGCCGGCGCCACCCAGGCCACCCTGGCCGCGGCGCTGCAGGCCCTGCTCGACCACCACGACGCACTGCGGATGAACCTTGAATCCGCTGACGGGCGCTGGACGCTGCGGATCGCCGAACCCGGCGCGGTGCGCGCCAAGGAGCTGCTGAGCCGCGTCGGTGTCGCCTCGCTGCCCGAGGAGTCCTGGGCCGAGGCGGTGGCCGGTTCGGCCACCGCGGCCCAGGCCCGGCTCGACCCGCGCGCGGGCGTCATGGTCCAGGCGGTGTGGTTCGACGCGGGGCCCCGGCGCACCGGACGGCTGCTGCTGACGATGCACCACCTGGTCGTCGACGGGGTGTCCTGGCGGATCCTGCTGCCCGACCTGGCCCAGGCGTACGAGGCGGTCACGCACCGCACCCCGGTGGCGCTCCAGCCCGTGGGCACCTCGCTGCGCCACTGGTCCGGGCTGCTGGCGGCCGAGGCGCGCACGGTGCGCCGCGGCGCCGAACTGCCGTACTGGCGCGAGGTGGTCGCCACCTGCGATCCGCCGCTCGGCACCCGGCCGCTCGACCGCGCCCGGGACACCACGGCCACCGCCCGCACCCTGCGGCTGTCCCTGGACACCGGCACCACGGCGGCGCTGCTGACCGAGGTCCCGGCCGCCTTCCACACCGAGGCCAACGACGTGCTGCTGGCCGGACTCGCACTGGCCGTGGCCGACTGGCGGCGGCGCAGGGGCGAGGAGAGCTCGGCCGTGCTGGTGGAGCTTGAGGGCCACGGCCGGGAGGAGTTCGCGGAGGGGGTGGACCTGAGCCGGACCGTCGGCTGGTTCACCACCACCTCCCCGGTCCGGCTGGACGTAGGCGCCGTCGACTGGGCCGAAGCCTGGTCGGGCGGGCCCGCGGCCGGTCTCGTCCTCAAGGCGGTCAAGGAGCAGCTGCGCGCCGTGCCCGACCACGGCCTGGGCCACGGTCTGCTGCGCCGGCTCGCCCCGGACACCGCGCCCGAGCTGGTCGCGGCCGACCCGCCGCAGTTGGGCTTCAACTACCTGGGGCGGCTGCCCGCCCCGGTGGCCGAGGACTGGTCCGTCGCCCCCGAGGCGGCGCTGGTCGCGGCCGGCACGGACCCGGACCTGCCGCTGCCGCACGTACTCGGGCTCAACGCGCTCACCGAGGACGGCCCGGACGGGCCGCGGCTGGTGGCCGCCTGGACCTGGGCCGCCGGGCTCCTGTCGGAGGACGACGCGCGCGCCATCGCCGAGGGCTGGTTCCGCGCGCTGGGGGCGCTGGCCCTGCACGCCCAGAGCCCGGATTCGGGCGGGCACACCCCTTCCGATGTCGACCTGGTGGAGCTGAGCCAGGACGAGATCGACGAGTTCGAAGACGAGATGGATGAGTGGTCTCTGTGAGCGGAACCCTGAGTCAACCGGAAGGCGCGCTGCGAACACCGGCGCGCACCGCCAAGCGGTCCAACTTCCAAGATGTCCTGCCGCTGACCCCGCTGCAGGAAGGGCTGCTCTTCCACGCGGTGTACGAGCAGCAGGCCGATCTTGACGTGTACGCCATCCAGCTGGTGCTCGACCTGGAGGGCCCGCTGGACGCGGGCCGCCTCAAGGCCGCGGCCGGCGCCCTGCTGCGGCGCCACCCCAACCTGCGGGCGGCCTTCCGCTACCGCAAGAACGGCGACCCGGTACAGCTGATCCCGCGCACCGTCGAGGTGCCGTGGACCGAGACCGATCTGCGCTCGCTCGCCCCCGGGGAGCGGGCCGCCGAGGCGCGGCGCCTCACCGACGAGGACCGGGTGCGGCGGTTCGACGTACACCGCCCGCCGCTGCTGCGGTTCATCGTGATGAATCTGGGCGGGGGCGCGCACCGCGTCGTGCTGACGGCCCACCAGATGGTGTTCGACGGCTGGTCCATGCCGCTGATCGTGCGCGAGCTGTTCACCCTGTACGGCGAGAACACGGCGGCTCTCGCGCCCGCCGCCCCGTACAAGTCGTATCTGGCGCATCTGGCCGGGCAGGACCGGGCCGCGGCCGAGGAGGCGTGGCGCGGGGCGCTGACCGGGCTCGACGAGCCGACCCTGGTGGCCCCGGGCGCTTCCGGGCGCCCGGCGGCGCTGCCGGGACACTGCGCGGTGGAGCTGCCCGCGGCGTTCACCGCCGAGCTCACCGCCTGGGCGCGCGGCCGGGGCCTGACCCTGAACACCGTGGTGCAGGGCGCCTGGGCGGCCACCCTCGGCGCACTCACCGGGCTGCGCGACGTGGTGTTCGGCGGCACGGTCTCCGGCCGGCCGCCGGGGCTGCCCGGGGTCGAGACGATGGTCGGCCTGTTCATCAACACCCTGCCGGTCCGGGTCGACCTGGACCCGGCCCGCTCGTTCGCCGACATCCTCACCGCGCTCCAGGACCGGCAGACCGCCCTGCTGCCGCATCAGCATCTGAGCCTCACCCGGATCCAGCAGACCGTCGGCGCCGGGGAACTCTTCGACACCGTCCTGGTCTTCGAGAACTATCCGCTCGACCCCTCGCAGATGGAGGAGCCCGCCCCCGGGCTGCGCATCACCGGGCTCGAGGCCAAGGACGCCACCCACTACCCGCTCAGCCTGATGGCACTGCCCGGCGAGCGGCTACGGCTGGACGTCGGCTACGCCCCCGACCTGTACACGGCCGAGGAGGCGGCCGCCGTGATGGACCGGCTGACGGGGCTGCTGCGCACCCTGCTCGACCACCCCGACCGGCCCTTCGGCCGGCTCGACGCGCTGCTGCCCGGCGAGCGCGAGCGGGTGCTCGACCTGCCCGCCGACCCGGCGCCCGCGGACCCGTTCGCGGATGTGGTCGAACGGGTGCGGGCGCTGGCCCGCGAGCAGGCGGAGGCGCCGGCGGTCACCGACGGCCGGGAGACCCTGAACTACCGCGAGCTGGTCGGCCGGGCCGGCGCCCTGTCCCGGGAGCTGACCGGGCGGGGCATCGGCCCGGGCTCGCTCGTGGGCGTGCTCGCCGCGCCCGGGGCCCGGTTCGTCACGGCGGTGCTCGGCACGCTGGGTGCGGGCGCGGCGTGGGTGCCGCTGGATGTCACGGCGCCGATGGCCCGTACAGCCGCGCTGGTCGCGGACGCGGGCGTGGCCCTGCTGCTGACGGATGCCGAACACACCGCGCTCGCCGCCGAGGTGGCCGGCGCACTGCCCGTCCTGACGGTGAACGGCCACTGCGATGCCCCCGGCCACCTCGTACCCGTGGCCGGGGCGGGCGACGACCTGGCGTACGTCATCTTCACCTCGGGCTCCACCGGCCGCCCCAAGGGCGCGATGGTGCACCGCCGGGGCATGGTCAACCACCTCCTCGCCAAGGTCGAGGACCTGGATCTGACCGCATGTGACACGGTCGTGCACAACGCACCCGTCACCTTCGACATCTCGGTGTGGCAGATGCTGTCCCCGCTGGTCGTGGGCGGTCTGCTGCGCGTGGTGCCCAAGCGGACGGCGGCCGACCCGGCCGAGCTGTTCGGGCTGGTCGGCCCGGAGCGGATCAGCGTCCTGGAGGTCGTGCCCTCGCTGCTGCGGGCGGCACTCGACAGCTGGGACGCGGGCGCGGCGGTCCCCGACCTGACGCGGCTGCGCCGGCTGGTGGTCACCGGCGAGGCGCTGCCCGCCGAGCTGTGCCGCCGCTGGTTCGCCTACTTCCCCGGCATTCCACTGGTCAACGCGTACGGGCCCACCGAGTGCTCGGACGATGTCACCCACGCCGTGATCCATGACGCCGACGAGGTGCCCGGGGTACGGGCGCCGATCGGGTCGGCGGTCCGCAACACCGGCCTGTACGTCCTGGACGACGGGCTGCGCCCGGTGCCCGCCGGGGTGCCCGGCGAGCTGTACGTCGGCGGGATCGGGGTCGGCCGCGGCTATCTGCACGATCCGCGCCGCACCGCCTCCGTGTTCATCGCCGACCCGTACTCGCCGCTGCCCGGCGCCCGGATGTACCGCACCGGGGACCGGGTCGTACGGCGGGCCGACGGGCGGCTCGAGTTCCTGGAGCGGCGCGACCACCAGGTCAAGATCCGCGGCCATCGCATCGAGCTCGGCGAGATCGAGGCCGTGCTGCGCACCGTGCCCGGTGTCACCGACGCGGTGGTGAACGTCGCGAAGGACACCCGGGGCGAGGGCCGGCTGGTCGGCTATCTGGCGGGCACGGCGGACCCGGCGGCGGCGCGGGCATCGGTCGCCGAGCGGCTGCCGGAGTACATGGTGCCGTCCGCGTTCGTGCTGCTCGACGCCCTGCCGCTGACCGCCAACGGCAAGGTGGACCGCAAGGCGCTGCCCGCCCCCGAGATCGCCACCTCGGCCGGGCGCGGCCCGCGCACCCCGCGCGAGGAGCTGCTGTGCCAGGCGTTCGCGGAGGTGCTTGGCCTGGACCGGGTCTCCATCGACGAGGACTTCTTCGACCTCGGCGGCCACTCGCTGCTCGCGACCCGGCTGATCAGCCGGGTTCGGTCGCTGCTTGACGTCGAGGTTCCGCTGCGTACGGTCTTCGAGGCGCCGACCCCGGCCGCCCTCGCCGCCCGGCTGACCGGCGCCGACGCGGCCCGGCCGGCGCTCACCGCGGCGACCGCGGGGGCGCGGCCGAAGCGGCTGCCACTGTCGTTCGCCCAGCGGCGCATGTGGTTCCTGGGGCGACTTGAGGGCCCGTCCGGCACCTACAACCTGCCGTGGACCCTGCGGCTGACCGGAAAGGTGGACCGGCCCGCGCTGCGCGCCGCGCTCGGCGATGTGGTGATGCGCCACGAGGCGCTGCGCACGGTCTTCCCCGAGTCGGCCGACGGCCCGTACCAGCGCATCCGCCGCCGGGCCCGGATCACCCTGCCGGTGCACCATGTCACCGAGGCCGAACTGGACCGATCTGTCGGCGAGTTCGCCTCGCGCGGGTTCGACCTGTCCCGCGAACTTCCCTTCCGGGCGGCGCTGTTCGCGCTCGGCAAGGACGACCACGTACTGGTGACGGTCATCCACCACATCGCGGGCGACGGCTGGTCCAACGCCCCGCTGGCCCGCGACCTCAGCCGCGCGTATACGGCCCGGCTGCGCGGCGAGGAGCCGCGGTGGAGCCCGCTGCCGGTGCAGTACGCGGACTACGCGCTGTGGCAGCGCGAGCTGCTGGGCGACGAGAACGACCCGGAAAGCCTGGCCGCGCGGCAGCTGGCGTACTGGCGCGAGACGCTGGACGGGCTGCCGGACGAGCTGGAGCTGCCCACCGACTTCCCGCGCCCCGCGCTGCCCTCCTACCGGGGCGGCACGGTGGAGTTCACCGTCCCGGCCGCCACCCACGCCCGCGCCGCCGCGCTGGCCAGGGAGTGCGGGGCGAGCCTGTTCATGGTGGTGCAGGCCGCGCTGGCCACGCTGCTGTCCAAGCTGGGCGCCGGGGAGGACATCCCCGTCGGCACCCCGGTGGCCGGGCGCACCGACGACGCGCTGGACGACCTGGTCGGCTTCTTCGTCAACACCCTGGTGCTGCGCGGCGATCTGTCGGGGGATCCGACCTTCCGGGAGCTGGTGGGCCGGGTGCGCTCGGTATCGCTGGCCGCCTTCGCCCACCAGGACCTGCCGTTCGAGCGGCTGGTGGACGCCCTGTCCCCGGCCCGGTCGATGGCCCGGCACGCGCTGTTCCAGACGATGCTGGCGTTCCAGAACAACGCGGCGGCGAAGCTGGAACTGCCCGGCCTGGAGGGGAAGGTCGGGGCGGCGCGCACCGGCAAGGCCCGGTTCGACCTGGCCTTCGACCTGGCCGAGGAGCACACCGAGGCCGGGGCGCCGGGCGGGATCGCCGGGCGTCTGGAGTACAGCGCCGATCTGTTCACCGAGGAGACCGCGCGCACGCTGGCCGCCCGCCTGGCCCATCTGCTCGACCGGCTCACCGCCGCCCCCGACGGCCGCCTCGCCGAAACGGACGCGCTGCTGCCGGGCGAGCGGGAGCGGCTGCTGGTGGACTGGAACGGCGCGCCCGCGCACCCCGCAGAACCGCCGCTGTACGAGCGGTTCCAGGCCCGGGTGGCCGCCACGCCCGACCATCCCGCGCTGCTCTTCGAGGACCGCCGGATCAGCTATCGCGAGCTGAACGAGCGGGCCAACCGGCTGGCGCGGGCCCTGGTCGCGCGGGGCGCGGGCCCCGACGGGCTGGTCGCCATCGCTCTGCCGCGCTCCCCCGAGATGGTGGTGGCGGTGCTGGCGGTGCTCAAGTCGGGCGCCGCGTATCTGCCCATCGACCCGGCGTACCCGGCCGACCGGATCGGCTACATGGCCGAGGACGCCCGGCCGGTGCTCGCCCTGACCGATCGCGAGGTGGCGCGGGCGGTGCCCGGGCTGGCCGCCGTACCGCAGCTGCTGCTCGACGACCCATCCGCACAGGTGGAGATCGCCGCCCTCCCGGCGGACGATCTGCGGCCGCATGAGCGCCGTGCCGCGCCGAGCGCCGGCCACACGGCGTATGTCATCTACACCTCGGGCTCCACCGGCCGCCCCAAGGGCGTCGTCGTACCGCTCGGCGCTTTTGCCAACTTCCTCGCTGAAACCTCGCGTCTGCTGAATCTCGGCGCGGACGACCGGCTGGTGTCGGTGACCACCTTCGGCTTCGACATCGCCAACCTGGAGCTGTTCGTCCCGCTGCTGTCCGGCGCCACCCTGGTGCTGGCCCCGCCCGCGGCCGTACGGGACCCGCAGGCGCTGGCCGCGCTGCTGGTCGAGGCCCGCGCGACCGTCGTGCAGGCCACCCCGACGCTGTGGCACGCCCTGGTCAGCGGGCACCCGGGGGCGCTGCGCGAGGTGCACGCGCTGACCGGTGGCGAGGCGATCGGCCAGGACCTGGCCACCGCGCTGCGCGGCGCGGCGCGCAAGGTGACCAATCTGTACGGGCCGACGGAGACCACCATCTGGTCCACCGCCGCCGAACTGGACGGCACCGGCACCCCGCCCATCGGCCGCCCGCTGGCCGGCAACCGGGCGTACGTCCTGGACGCGGCGCTGCGGCCGGTGCCGGCCGGGGTGACCGGCGAGCTGTATCTCGGCGGGGCGTCCCCGGCCCGCGGCTACCACGACCGGCCGGGGCTGACCGCGCAGCGGTTCGTCGCCGACCCGTACTCCCCGGTGCCCGGCGCCCGGATGTACCGCACCGGGGACCTGGTACGGCGGCGGCCGGACGGCACGCTCGACTATCTGGGCCGGGCGGACCACCAGGTCAAGGTGCGCGGCTTCCGGATCGAGCCGGGTGAGATCGAGACCACCCTGCTGAGCCATCCCCGGGTGGCACAGGCCGCGGTGGTGGTACGCGAGGACACACCCGGCGAGCCGAGGCTTGCGGCGTACGTCGTGCCGCGCGGCGAGCCCGGCCTGGACCTGGCGGAGCTGCGGGCCCATGTGGCGGGCGCGGTGCCCGACTACATGGTCCCGGCGTTCCTCACCGAGCTGGAGCGGATGCCGCTGACACCCAACGCGAAGGTGGACCGCAAGGCCCTGCCGGCCCCGGGGCTGCCCCGCGCGGCCACCGGCCGCGGGCCGCGCACCCCGCTGGAACAGACGCTGTGCCAGGCCTTCGCCGACGTACTGGGCCTGGACCGGGTCGGCGCCGAGGACAGCTTCTTCGAGCTGGGCGGCGACTCCATCCGCTCCATCCGCCTGGTCGGCCGCGCCCGTGAGCTGGGCGTCGGGCTCACCCCCGCCGATGTGTTCCTGCACCGGACGGTGGCGGGCCTGGCCACGGCGGCCACCGCGGCGGGCTCGGCGCCGGATGTGCCCGACGCCTTCGCCCGGGTGCTGCCGATCCGCTCCCGGTCCCAGTCCCAGGGGACGCGGCCACCGCTGTTCTGTGTGCACGGCGGGGTCGGGCTCTCCTGGCCGTTCCTGGAGCTGGCCGGTGCGCTCACCGAATTTCCCGTGTACGGATTCCAGGCGGGCGGAATTCTGTCGCCGACCCAACAGCCCGCCTCCGTACGGGAAATGGCTGCGGAATACATCCGGAGTCTAGTGGAAATCCAACCCAATGGCCCTTACCATATTATTGGATGGTCTTTCGGAGCGCTGGTCGCCCATGAAATGGCCGTCCAATTGCAGAAGCAGGGGCGCGAAGTGGCGCTGCTGGCCAACCTGGACGGCTTCCCGGCGACGGAGTCCGACCCGGACGAGGATCTGAGCGATCAGGCCCTGCTCGCCCAGATCCTGCTGCGCTGCGGCCTCGATCCGCAGGGCGGCGCCGAGGGCGGGGACAAGCTGGACGCCGCCGGGGTGCTGGCGCTGCTCGCCCGGGACGGCAATCCCCTCGCCGAGCTCGACGAGGCGCAGCTCGGCCATCTCATCGGGGTGATCCGCCACTTCAGCGCCCTGGGCTCGGCCCACCGGCCGGGCCGCTACCGCGGAGAGCTGCTGTTCTTCGCGGCCACCCGGGGGCTCGCCTCGTCCGCACCGGCCGACGACCCCTGGTCGGCGCATATCGAGGGCGCCGTCGTCCGCCACGAGGTCGACGCCGACCACGACGGAATGCTGGCTCCACAGCCCGCTTCCCATATCGCCAAAGTCATTTCCGAAGCGCTCGGCGGCTAGCCGAGAAGACTTCCCGAAGAGAATGTGAATTATTTCCGAGGGATGCCCATGCCAGAAATCGAGCAGCGAGAGAGGAAAGCATCCGGATATGACAAACCCCTTCGACGACGAGACCGGAACCTTTCTGGTCCTGGTCAACCACGAGGGCCAGCACTCCTTGTGGCCCGCGTTCGCCGAGGTCCCGGCCGGCTGGACGGCGGTACTCGCCGAGACCAGCCGTGAGGAGGCCCTGGCCTATGTCGAGCGCACCTGGACCGATCTGCGCCCGAAGAGCCTGATCGACGCGGCCTAGCCCGCTCACACCCGACCGATACCCGACCGACACCCGACCGACGCGGACCGGTCCCAACCGGACCGGTCCGCCCGAGGACACCACCCAACCCCCCACCCCACCGCACATCAATTTCCCGACGGAGGAATTCGCAATGAGCGCCATCACCATCGACGCCACCGCCGAGGCCAAGGTCCGTGACATCCTCGCCAACTCCCTCGACCTGGAAGGCGAGGAGCTGACCCGCACCGGGCTCTTCGTGGACGAGTACGGGGCCGACTCGCTGTGCGCGATCGAGATGCTGTCCGCCCTCGAGGTGGCCTTCGGCGTCACCATCGAGCAGGACGAGCTGGAAAACATGGTCCACTTCGAGGCCGTCCTCGAGGTGCTCTCCCGGGCCGAATCGCGATGACCGCCCAGCGAGTGGTGCTGACCGGACTCGGCGTCCTGTCCAGCATCGGCAATGGCGTCACCGAGTTCACCAAGGGGCTGCGCGAAGGCCGGTGCGGCGCCGGGGAGATCACTCTCTTCGACGCCACCGGCTTCCGCCGCCAACTGGCCCACGAGGTCAAGGACTTCGAACCGGCCGAGTGGATCCGCCACACCCCGCTCGAAGAGCTCGGCCGGGCCAGCCAGTTCTCGGTGGCTGCCACCCGGCTGGCCGTCCAGGACGCCGGGCTCGACCTGGAAGAGCTGCGCGGCCGGCGCGGCCTGGTCACCATCGGCACCACCGACGGCGAGGCCAGGGAGCTCGACCACCTCGTCGAGTCCGAGCTGGCCGTGGGCATGGCGGGCCTGGAGCCGACCGCGGTACGGCGGCTGCCGGCCCACCGGCTGGCGCTGGCCGTCGTCCGGGAACTGCGGCTCCCGCAGGCGGTGCCCTCCGTACTCGGCACCGCCTGCGCGGCGGGCAACTACGCCATCGGCGACGGCTTCGACGCCGTACGGTTCGGCGAGGCCGACTACGCGCTGGTCGGCGGGTCGGACGCGCTGGCCCGCCGCACCTTCGCCGGCTTCTCCCGGCTCGGCCTGGTCGCCTCCGACCGGTGCCGGCCGTTCGACGCCGAACGGGAGGGGCTGCTGACCGCCGAGGGCGCCGGTGTCCTGCTGCTGGAGACCCTGGAGTCGGCGCGGTCGCGCGGCGCCCGGATCTACGCCGAGCTGCTGGGCTACGGCCTCAACTGCGACGCCCACCACCCGACCGCGCCCGACCAGGAGAGCGTCGCCCGCTGCATGGGCCTGGCGCTCGCCGACGCCGGAATCAAACCGGAAGAGGTCGATCTGGTGTCCGCGCACGGCACGGGCACCAAGACCAACGACATCACCGAGACGCGCGCGATCCGCGAGCTGTTCGGCGACCGGCCGCCGCGCACCGTGGCCCTGAAGTCCATGCTCGGCCACTCCATGGGCGCGGCCAGCGCCCTGGGCGCCGCGGCCTCGGCCGTCGCCCTGGCCCACGGCTTCATCCCGCCCACCGTCAACCACCGCTCCACCGATCCCGAATGCGGCATCGACTGCGTGCCCAACCACGCCGTCCCGGCGCCGCTGCGGATCGTGGTCAACAACGGCCTGGCCTTCGGCGGCAACAACGCCTCCGTCGTCCTCGGCCGCTATGAGGAGGACCAGCGATGACCCCCGTACCCACCGAGGAGGTCACCACCGGGACCCGGCCGCCCGCCCGTACCGACCGCGCCGTCATCACCGCCTGGTCGGCCGTCTCCCCGTACGGCATGGGCCGTGCGGCGTACGCGGAGGGGATCACCGGGCGCCGCCCCACCGAGTCCGTACCGGACCCGGCGGCCTGGCAGACACCGGACGCCGCCGCCTGCCTGGTGCCCGGTTTCGACATCCGCCAGATCCTCGGCCGGGCCGGCACCCGCACCATGGACCGGGCCATGGGGCTCGCGGTCACCGCCGTACGCGAGCTGTTCGACGAGGCCGAGGCCGACGAGCGCCCGGTGACCCGCGGGACCGGCACCGCGCTCGTCCTCGGCACCACCCTGGGCAGCGCGGCCAGCCAGCAGAACTTCAGCCGGGCCTCGTATCTCGGGGAGAAGCCGTACGACGTACCGGCCCAGCTGATGCCCAACACCCTGATGAACAGCCCGGCCGGGGCCAGCGCCATCCGCTTCGGCCTCAAGGGCCCCAACACCACCCTGGCCGGCGGCCGTCCGACCGCGCTGCTCGCCCTCGCCTACGCCCGCCGGCTGCTGGCCGCGGGCCGGGCCGAGCGGGCGCTGGTGGGGGCGGTGGAGGAGTACTCCGGGACCCGTTCCTGGCTGGAGCGCCACAGCCGTGGCGCGGACGAGGAGCAGACCGCGCCGCTAGGGGAGGGCTGCGCGGTGCTGCTGATCGAGCCCGCCGACACCCTCCCCGAGGACCGCACGCCGCTCGCCGAACTCCTGGCGATCGACGTACGGGTGGACGTCGGCGGCGATCTGCCCGGCACCCTGCGGGAGAGCGTGCGCCACGCCCTGGCCGAGTCCGGGATCGGCCCGGACGAGGTGTGGGCGGCGTCCGGGGGCGGGCTGAGCGGCGACGCGGGCGACCACGAACGGGCCCTGCTGACCGAGCTGTTCGGGCGCGAGGCCGCCACCCGGGCGGCGTGCCACGAGCTCATCGGCGACACCGCCTCGGCCCAGGCCGCGTTCCAACTCGCCGCGGTCCTGGTCACGGCCGGGGCCGACCCGGCCTCGGCGGGCCGGGCCGCAGTGATCACCTCGGTGGACCGCGAGGGCCTGGTGGCCTGCGGGGTGCTGCGGCTGCTGGGCGGTGCGCGATGAGCGGCGCGCCCCCGCCGGTCGCGCTGGTCAGCGGCGGCTCCCGGGGCATCGGCCGGGCGGCCGCGCTGCGGCTGGCCCAGGACGGCTATGCGATCAGCTTCTGCTACCGCTCGGACGAGGAGGCGGCCCGGCAGCTCGGCAAGGAACTGGCCGAGCTGGGGGTCGGCTCCCTCGCCCAGCGCCTGGACATCAGCGACGGCGAGGCCGTACGCGAATGGGTCGCGCGCACCGAGCGCGAACTGGGCCCCGTCGCCGTCGCCGTGGCCAGCGCGGGCATCACCCGCGACAAGCCGATGCTGATGATGTCCGACCAGGACTGGCGGGCGGTCGTGTCCACCAACCTTGACGGCGCGTCCAACGTCTGCCGGGCCGTGCTGTTCCCGATGGTCAAGCGCAAGGCGGGCTCGATCATCACCCTCTCATCGGTGTCCGGGGTCTACGGCAACCCGGGCCAGGGCAACTACTCGGCCTCCAAGGCCGGGATGGTCGCCATGACCCGGGCGCTGGCCAAGGAGGTTGGCCGCTACGGCATCCGCGCCAACGCCGTGGCCCCCGGAATGATCGACACCGATATGACCGGCGCCCTCAGCGGAAGCCAGCGCGACCGTGCCGTGGCGGCCATTCCGCTTGGCCGGTTCGGCACCGCGGAGGAGGTCGCGGAGGCCGTGTCCTTCCTGGCCTCCGACAAGTCCGCGTACATCACCGGATCCGTGCTGCAGATCGACGGCGGGATCGTCCTGTGACGTCCCCGCCCACTGTTCGCTACAGCCCTGTTGTCCCCACTCGACACTCCAAGGAGCCGGCCTCATGACCGTTCCCACCACCACCGCCTCGGCCAACCTCACCCCGCTCGTCGACACCACCGCCTTCCCGGCGGCCGTGGACGGCGAGGTCCGCGCCGCCCACCGGCTGTACGAGCACCTGATCGGTATGTGGGCGCCCGGTGTCATCGAGGCCGCCCAGGACCTCGGCGCCTTCGCCGCCCTCACCGTCGGCCCGGCCACCGCCGCGCAGCTCGCCGAGGTGCTGGACACCGATCTGCGGGCCACCCGGGTCCTGCTGGACGGCCTGTACGCGTACGACGTCGTCGAGCGCAGCAGAGGGGAGGACGGCCAGGCCGTCTACACCCTCCCGGCCGAACTGCACGGCGTGTTCGCGCCCGACGGGCTCTTCAGCCTCGCCGGGAAGATCGGCCACGACCGCAATGTGGCCTGGAACGCGTGGCGCCGGCTCGCCGAGAACGTACGCTCCGGCGCCCGCACCGCCGAGGGCGCGCAGCAGCTCAACCAGATATCGGAGGAGGACTACACCTCGCTGGTCCGCGGCATCAACTTCTGGGCGCCGCCGATCACCCGCTCGCTGGCCGGCGCGCTGCGCGAACTCGGCTGGACCACGGGCCGCTCCGCGACCCTCCTGGACGTCGGCTGCGGCACCGGTATCTACAGCCACCTGCTGCTCCGCGAGTTCCCCGAGCTGACCGCCCGCGGCCTGGACGCCGAGCGGATCATCCCGATCGCCACCCGGCAGGCCGGGCAGCTGGGGGTCGCCGAGCGGTTCCAGGGCGAGACCGTGGACTTCTGGAGTGAGGACTGGGGCAGCGGCACCGACCTGGCGCTGTTCGTCAACATCTTCCACCTCCAGACCCCCGAGTCGGCCCGCGAGTTGCTGCTGAAGGCGGTCAAGGGGCTCAGCGAGGACGGGGTGATCGCGATCGCCGACCACATCGTCGACGAGGACGGCGGCGAGGGCTCGGTCCAGAACAAGTTCTTCCGGCTGTTCGCCGCGTCGATGCTGGCCACCGGCGGCGGCGACGCCTTCACCGTCCACGACTACGACCAGTGGCTGGCCGACGCGGGGCTGCGCCGGATCGGCCTGCTCGACACCCCGATGCACCGCGTGCTGCTCGCCCGCCGCTCCTGATCACCAGTTGTTCCTGCCCCGGCCACCTCCCCAGCTCCCCGGCGTGACCCCGCGCGCCGGGGAGCACCTCTCTCATCCCACGTAAGGGAGTACGCACCATGTCCGTACGCCTCTTCACCTCCGAATCGGTGACCGAAGGCCACCCCGACAAGATCGCCGACCAGATCAGCGACACCATCGTGGACGCGCTGCTCGCAAAGGACCCGCGCGCCCGGGTGGCGGTGGAGACGCTGCTCACCACGGGCCAGGTGCATATCGCGGGCGAGATCTCGACCACGGCCCGGAACGTGGACATCGTGTCCCTGGTCCGCCAACGCATCCTGGACATCGGCTACGACCGCTCCACCAAGGGCTTCGACGGCGCCACCTGCGGTATCTCGGTCTCCCTCGGCGCCCAGTCGCCGGACATCGCGCAGGGGGTCGACACGGCGTACGAGATCCGCGAGACCTCGGACGCGACGGGCTCGGCGGGCTCGGGCCCGGTGGTCGATGAACTCGACCGCCAGGGCGCGGGCGACCAGGGCCTGATGTTCGGCTACGCATGTGACGAGACACCCGAGCTGATGCCCCTCCCGATCATGCTGGCCCACCGGCTGGCCCGCCGCCTGACGGCCGTACGCAAGAACGGCACCGTGCCGTATCTGCGCCCGGACGGCAAGACACAGGTGACCGTCGAGTACCGGGGCAGCAAGCCGCTGAGGCTCGACACCCTGGTGGTCTCCAGCCAGCACGCCGCCGATGTGGACCTCGCCGGCCTGCTCGCCCCCGACATCCGCGCCCATGTCGTCGAGCCCGAGTTGGATGCCCTGCGCGCCGACGGCATCCGGCTGGCCACCGACGACGTAAGGCTGCTGGTCAATCCCACCGGCCGGTTCGAGATCGGCGGCCCCATGGGCGACGCCGGGCTGACCGGCCGCAAGATCATCGTGGATACGTACGGGGGCGTGGCCCGGCACGGCGGCGGCGCGTTCTCCGGCAAGGACCCGTCCAAGGTCGACCGCAGCGCCGCGTACGCCATGCGCTGGGTCGCCAAGAACGTGGTGGCCGCGGGGCTCGCGGACCGCTGCGAGGTGCAGGTCGCGTACGCCATCGGCAAGGCCGAGCCGGTCAGCCTGTTCGTCGAGACCTTCGGCACCGCCCGGGTGGCCGTGCGGCGGGTCACCGACGCCATCAGCGAGGTGTTCGACCTCAGGCCCGCGGCCATCATCCGCGACCTGGACCTGCTGCGCCCCGGCTACGCCAGGACCGCCGCGTACGGCCACTTCGGGCGCCCGGAGTTCACCTGGGAGCGCACCGACCGGGCGGCGAAGCTGCGGGCGGCCGCCGGCCTGTGAGCCATTTGCGGTGAGTATGGGACAGCGACACGCCGTGGCGTCGGCGTGTCGCTG
>NZ_JBSFMM010000049.1:0-57304 GCF_053599555.1 Streptomyces sp. NPDC000941 | reverse complement strand
GCCGTGGCACCGCCACGGCTCACCACTCCGCGCGCATGAACAACGCCACACACCACACACCCACACGAGAAACACAGAAGCCCTGTGATCACCATGGGAGCCGTTCTATGACCGTTCGTTCCGCCTGGCATCTGCCCACCGGCCAGACCCGCGAGGACACCCGGCTCGCAGTCGGCCTCGGCATGGCGTCCGCCGGGCCGCTGCTGACCCGCGCCGGGTGTGTGTTCGGCGGGCTGCAGCTCACCGGCACCGCAGCCACCAGCATGCAGGCCAAACTCTCTCCCGGGCAGGTGTGGATCGCGGGCACGTCCACCGGTTCGCAAGGTGGTTACCCGGTCACCGTCGACTCCGACACCCTGCTGACCGTCGCCGACGGGCACGCCAGCCTGCCGCGCGTGGACGCGCTGGTCGTACGGGTCTACGACAACGACTACGACGGCCTCGGCAAGTACGAGGCCACCCTGGAACTCCTTCAGGGCACCCCGGCCGGTTCCCCCACCGCCCCGGCCGTGCCCAAGAACGCCGAACTCCTCTACGAGATCGCCGTTCCCGCCGGGGCGTCCGCCGCCAAGGGCATCACCTGGGCCTCCGCCATCACCGACCGCCGCCGCTACACCGCGGCGCTGGGCGGCATCGTCCCCGCGGTGGGCGGGGCGCCGCACAACGGGGCGTACGTCGGGCAGTACCGTGACGTGGGCGGCCGGCTGGAGCGCTGGGACGGCGCCCAGTGGACGAAGTTCATTCCGAACGCGGTGCTGATGCACACCGCGGACTGGGGCGGCACCACCTCCACCTCGTATGTCGAGGTCCTTCCCATCGATACCACCGTCCCCCTCGTCGCCACCTTCACCGCCCCGCCCTCGCGCTGGGTGTCCCTCACCTTCGGCGCCTTCTCGGCCGCCGACGGGGACACCACCGCGTACATCTCCTTCAGGATCAGGCTGCAGAGCGGCACCGAAGTGCTCGCCCCCTCCGACGACCGCGCGGCGATCCTCGTCGGCCCGGCCAGGGCATCCATCTCCACCTGCTTCCCGGTGGGCAACCTCACCCCCGGCGCCGTCTACACCGCGACCGCCACCTACCGGTCCTCCGTCGCCGGTACGCGCGCGCACTTCGACAACCGTTTCATCCGCATCGACCCCGTGGCGTGAGTGCCGTGGACGCCCGCTACCGCGCCGTGTTCACCGATCTGCGCACCGACCAGGCCATCGATGTGCTGCCGCTGCAAGGCGTGGAGTACGACGACTACCTCGGCAAACCCGGATCGCTCAGCGCGACCCTGCCGGTGCCCGACGCCCGGATGGCCCGGCGCGTCCGGGAGCTGGTGGAGGGGCGCACCGCCGTCTATCTGGAGCGCGGGGACGAGGTGTGCTGGGGTGGCATCGTATGGACCCTGACCCCGGCCACGGACGACCGGGGCAGCACGACGGTCGGGCTGCAGGCGGCCACCTTCGACTCGTACGCGGGCCGCCGCTATATCCGCGCGAACCTGAACTTCTCCGCGGTCGACCATCTGGAGATCGTCCGTGGGTTGTGGGAGTACATGCAGGGGGCCGAGGGCGGCCGCATCGGGGTGGAGTACGAGACGACGGCCCCGACCGTGTCCCGTACGGTGGCCTACCGCGACGGGGACGAGACCCTGGTGGAGGAGGCGATCGGGCAACTGGCGGCGATGGAGCCCGGCTTCGAGTACCGGATCGCGGTGTACCGGGATCCGGTGACGGGACGGCGGGTGAAGCTGCTCCAGCTCGGCTCGCCGAAGATCCAGGTGGGCAGCCAGCCCGTGATGCTGGACCTGCCGGGCGATGTGCTGTCGTACGCCTTCCCCCGCGACGCCACGCGCGGCGGGACGACCGCGCGGGCCAGGGGCGGTACCCCGGAGGGCGGGGCGAGCGGTCCGGTCCTGTCCGGGGAGCAGGTGGCCCAGGACCTGATCGCGGCCGGGTTCCCCCGGCTGGACACCACCTCCGACCACAGCAACGTCACCGACAGGGCGACGCTCGACGCGTTCGCCCGCTCCGAACTCGCCGCCCTGCGCGGCCCGGTGGTCATCCCCTCGGTCCGGATCCGTCTCGGCTCCGACACCACGCCCGCGCTGCTCGGCACGACCGTGCGACTGCGGATCAAGGACGTGTGGTTCTCCGAGGGCCTGGACGCCCGCTATCGCGTGGTCGGCATCAAGGTCACCGCCCCCGAGCGGGGACGCCCGGAGACCGCCGATCTGTATCTGGAGGAGACAGACTGATGGCGAACCTGCCCGAGGACATCGTGGACCGGATCAGGGCCCTGGAACGGCAGGTCCACCGGCTCACCACCTACGTCAACAGCAAACCCGGCATGATGCCGGCCACCCTGGCGGCAGCGGAGCCGCCACCACCCCCCGCCCAGGAGCACCCCGCGGACGAGCCGCCGCCACCTGGCCCTGCGATCTGAGGTCTACGGCTGCCCGCCGAGGTCGTGCTCGGCGGTGGCCGCCGACCCACGTCCCCGTGGCCGCCTGGCCAGCAACCGGACGGCCGCGGCGACCGGGGCGAGCGCCACCCGCAGGCCACGGGCGGCCGAGGGGTTGACCGTGCTGATGTCGTGGATCCGCACCCGCGGGGCGTCGGGACGCAGCGCCCGACGGACCGACTCGGCGGCGGCCAGCCCAGACCGGACCGCGCCTTCCATACCGGCCACGCCCGGCGGGGCGGCGCAGAAGTCCCCGGCGATGTGCAGATTGGCCAGTGCGGTCGAGCTCACCGGCCGGTACTGGTCGGAGCCCGGCCCCGGGGCGAAGAACGGCTCCGCGAAGTGCGGCTGATAGCAGACATGCTCGATGTCGTCCCAGGTGAGCGTCGGCACATAGCTCATCAGCTCCTCCACCAGGACCTTGACCGCCTCGGTTTCGGACAGCTCCGCGAGCCGCGCGACACGGCCGACCACGCAGTTGAGGAGGGTGGTGCGGTGGCCTTCCCAGACCTGACCGACGTCGATGAGGGTGATGGCATGGCGCGAGCCGACCAGTCGTATGTGCTCGTCCGGCAGCCCCGGCAATCGCCGCCGCAGATATATGTGCAGCGCCCCGAGCGGACGGGAGCGCAACTCGTTGACCCCATGAGGCGGTTGCAACGTACCGGTGACGTCGGGGCCGAGCCGTGACAGGCGCCCGTGTGGGACCGCCAGCACCAGGTGTCCGTTGACCTCCTCGACCGCGGTGTCCCCGTCGCGCACCGTGATGGTGTCCAGACGATCGCCGGCCACGGAGGCCTCGAGCAGTTCCACACCGGTGCGGACCTCGACGCCATCGGCTTCCAGGCGCCGACGGAAGGGGCCGATGAACCAGGTGTGCAGATCGCCCTTCGGCATCCGTATGCGACCGGGCTGCCCGGAGAACGCGGCGATGCTGCCGCGGAAGGCCGCCGCCGACGAGGCCCGGCTCTCCGCGGCGCTGGACGCGACGAACAGGTGCTCGATGTCGGCGATGGCCGTGTCGGTCAGATACCAGCGGCTGTGGAGAAAGTCGTGGAAGGATTCGTCGTGGCCCTCGTACCGCTGGGCGAGCAGATCGATCAGCCCGTAGTAGAACAGCAGCCGGTCGGCGGCCGGTGTGACCCCCGACCGGATGTCCTTGACGAAGTCCTCCAGTGTGAAGAGCGACCGGAAGGTGCGGAAGGTGGGGAACTCACCCGGCATCAACTGGTAGAAGTTGTCGCACTCGCGCAGGTTGTCGACGATGCCCAGCTCCTCGACGAGGCGCAGCGCATTGCCGTACCAGGCGGGGAAGATATGCACTCCGTGGTCCTCGACCCGGTTGTCGATCACTCGCGATCCGGCCATTCCGCCGAGTTCCGGTGCGGCTTCCAGCAGCCGCACCGGCACTCCGAGCCTGCGGATGGTCCACGCCGCCGTCATCCCGGCGAGGCCGCCCCCGATCACGGTCACACTCGTCATCGCCACTCCGTTCCGTCGGCGCTGGATGTTCCATCGATGCGGGCCGATCCGCCCATACCGGCCCGGTAGGCCGACATGGCCATGACCGGATAGACAAGGCGCAGCAGGGTGTCCCGCCAGTACAGGCCGTCGTGGTGGACGACCCAGGTGTGCCACGGTTCTGCCCAGTCACCGTCGACCTGCTGGGTGCGGATCAGGAAGTCGAGGCCGGCGCGTACCGGCTCGCTGTCGGCACGTCCGGCGGCGATCAGCGCCAGCAGCGCCCAGGACGTCTGGGAGGGGGTGCTGTCGCCGGTCCCGATCCACGCAGGATCGTGCAGCGCGCGGATGTCCTCGCCCCAGCCGCCGTCGTCCTGCTGGTGTGCGACGATCCAGGCGCACGCCCGGGTCACGGTCGGGTCGGTGCCCGGGACCCCGCAGGCGGTGAGTCCGGTGACCGCGGCGCTCGTACCGTGCAGGTGGTAGCAGGCCCACCAGCCGGGCCACGATCCGTCAGGACGCTGGTTGCGGCGCAGCCATGCGACGCCGCGGCGGGCGGCGGGAGTGTGCGCCCTGCCATCGGCGCCCAGCGCCTCCAGCACATGCCCGGTGATATCGGCGGACGGTGCTTCGAGGAATCCGATCCGGGCGAGTGCGTCGCGTCCCGGCAGCTGCCAGCGCATCGGTTCGAAGGCCGTCCAGCCGCCGTCCTTGCTCTGCTGGGACAGCATCCACCGGCAGGCGCGCGCACAGGCGTCGTCGACGGCCGGGTTGGTGCCGCGCGGGTGGAGCCGGCGCAGCGCGGCCACCGCGAAAGAAGTGTCGTCGGTGTCGGGGTTGGCGTCGTTGGTGAACTCGTACGGCCATCCGCCGGGGACCGGGTCCTTGGTCAGCACGGCCCAGTCGCCCAGCTCGGTGACCTGGCTGGTGAGCAGCCAGCGCACCGACCGCTCGGCGGCGGACCTCGCGTCGGGGTCGCCCGTCATGGCGGCCGCGGACATGGCGAGGGAGGTGTCCATGACCACCGAGGTCCACATCTCCAGCCGGCGCTGCCCGTTCCTGGTGACCACGTACCGGTCGAGCGCCGCCATCGCCGACTCGACGACCGGATGGTCCTGCCGGTAGCCGACGGCGTCCAGGCCCACCACGACATTCGCGGTCTGCGGCCAGTTGCCGCCCCAGCTGCCGTCCCGCTCCTGGGCGCGGACGAGCCACTTGGCGGCCTTGCGGATCGCCCGGCGGCGCAGGAAGCCGATCGGATGGCGGGCGTACCAATGGCTGAGCGTGGTCGCGATCCGTACCGCGCGGGGCCTCGGCAGCTGCCGGGCGGTGGCCACGGGCCGGGCGAACAGCTCTTTGATGTCGAATCCGGCCGGGGTGACCGGGCGGTGCGCCATGAACAGGCTGTTGGCGACGACGACGCCACGGGCGGCGGCGCCGATCTGGTAGATGTTCCCGGGAAATCTGCTGGGCAGCAGGACGAGCTCCGGCGGGATGAGCGGGATGTCGCGCCACGGCCACAGCCCGATGAGGGCCAGCCACGCGAGCATCGTCGGATTGTCGACCGCCTCGACGCCGCCGTTGCCACGGATCGACTCGGCCGCCGCGCGCATCGCCGGTTCGTCGGGGTCATGACCGGCGAGTCGCAGCGCGACATAGCAGAAGACGGACAGCAGGAGTTCGTCCGGCCCCTTGTGATAGCTCGCCCAGCCGCCCGTGGCCGACTGCTCGCCGAGGATCGTCTTCGCGGCGGCGGTGGTCACAGCGTCATCCGACAGCCGTAGAAAATGTTGCAGTATGACCTCGGCGGCCTCGCCGATCAGGCTGGTCTCGAACTCCCCCTTCCAATAGCCGGCGGGGTCCTGGCGCCGCTGGAGCGCGCCGACGGCCAGGGCCAGGGAGCGTTCGATATTTTCGGTGAATTCGGTGAACTCGATGGCGTCAGTGGTCATCGCTGCCTTTCTCTCGTGATTCCGCGGACAGCCGTGCGGATGCGGTTGGGGCGCCCTTCGCCGCGGACGCGATTTTCAACTGGCGGATGAACATGAAGAGCGTGAAGCTCACGCACAGCGCCAGCAGCGGGGCGCCGATGATGTACGCCCAGACGTACCGGATCCCGAGCCGCCGCGCTTCGACGACCATGAATCCCGCGAGCGCGATCCACACGAGCGTCAGATCCGCGTAGATGAGCCGGGACGCCGCATTGGTCATCGCGTCGCGCAGAAAGTCCTCCACGACCCCGAACAGGCCGTCCTCACGGTGTTCCAGTACGAAGGCGACGATCAGCGAAGTCATGACCAGGAAGCCGCCGACGGTGAACAGCCCGTAGAACAGGCACAGTGCGCGGTCCCTGTCACGCATGTCAGCCGACCACGTCGTAGCGGTAGTCGTCGAGGTCGAAGCGTCTGGCGCGCCGAGCGGCCTCGTACGTCGTCGCCGGCCGGACGGCCGGTGCGTCTCCGCGCCCGTCGAAGTAATAGCTGTTCGACCCCCTGCATCTGTCGCTGGCGAAGATGGTGTTCCGCTGTCGGCGGAGCGTTTCCTCAAACGACCTGTCATGTTTCTCCGGCCGGATCACCACCTCCGTGGCGCGCCGTCGCCGGGCCTCCTTAATCACTCGCAGCGCATGCATGACTTGGTAGTCGATCGCGCCGAACCAGGACCCACCGGTGAAGGAGTACGGCCCGACGATGAACCACAGATTCGGGAAGCCCTTGACCGAACTTCCCTCGTACGCCTGAAAACGCTCGGTCCGCCAGAATTCCCGGATATCACGGTCATCGGTGCCGTGCATCGGGAAGGGCGGCAGATTCTCGAGGACATGGAATCCGGTGGCCAGCACCAGCACATCGAGTGCTCGCTCTCCGCCGTCCACCGTGCGGATGCCGGTCTCGGTGATCCGCTCGATGCCTTCGGTGATGAGCTCGACATTGTGGCGGGTGAAGGTGCGCCAATAGCCCTTGGCGAACGACGGTCGCTTGCAGCCCAGCGCGTACGCGGGCGTGAGCTTTTTCCGTAACGCACGGTCGCCCTTGACCTGGCTGCGCAGATAGAGCCGGGACACCGCCTCCCCGGCCCGCACCAGAAAGGGGAACTGACGGTGGTGAACCATGGCGATCACAAAGCTGAGCTCGGTCACGGCATCCGTGAGCAGCCGTACCGTCCGCTGCGTCCACGGAGCGGTCCGAAACAGCCGGCGGACGGCCGCGGGCAGCGCGAAGTCCGGCTTCGGGAACAGCCATATCGGGGTGCGCTGGTAGACATGGAGCCGCGCCACCCGAGGCGCGATCGCCGGGATCACCTGCACCGCCGATGCCCCGGTGCCGATCACGCCCACGCGCCGGCCGGCCAGGTCCAAGGACGGATCCCATGCCGCGGTGTGTACGACATCGCCCTTGAACCGGTCCAGTCCCTCGATATCGGGCGCCTTCGGCCGGGTGAGCCACCCGGTGGCACAGATGATGAACCGCGCCGTGATCGAGGTGCCGTCCCCCAGGAAGAGCTGCCACAGGTGTTCCGACCCGCGGTACTCGGCCCGCGTGACCTTCGCCTTCAACCGCAGATGGGGCCGGATGCCGTACTTGTGGACACAGTGGTCCGCGTACGCCTTCAGCTCCGCTCCGGGAGGAAAGACCCGAGACCACGACGGGACCGGCTCGAAGGCGAAAGAGTAGGAGAACGCGGTGATGTCCACGGCCACACCCGGATATCTGTTGGTATGCCAGGTGCCACCGACACCCTCCTGCTCGTCCACCACCACGAAGTCGTCGATACCGGCCCGCCGCAGTCCGATCGCCGCGCCGATACCGGCGAACCCGGCGCCGATCACCACCACTTCGTGCTCCGGAGTCACCGGCGCCACCGGTGTTCCCCTCCGGGCGGTCATCGGGCGAGGCCGATCGCCAGCAGGGCCCCGAAGGCGAGCAGCAGCAGACAGGTGTGCTCCAGCGCCGCGATCAGGTCGGCTCCGCGCGCCCCGGTCACCACCCGGCGCAGGGGGAAGACGGCGAACGGAACGGCGGCGAACACCAGCAGCGCCCAGGGCCGTGTCATGGCCAGGGCCGGCCCCCACGCGAAGGCGGTCTCGACGCAGAACACGTAGAGTCTGCGGGTCCGCCGGTCGCCCAGCCGCACCGCCAGGGTGATCTTCCCCGCGGCGGCATCGGTCGGGATGTCCCTGAGGTTGTTCGTCACCAGCAGCGCGCATACGAGCAGCCCGATGGGGATCGCCGCGCTGAGCGCGAGCAGCGGCACCCGGCCGAGCTGGATATAGGCCGTGGCGCATACGGCGATGACCCCGTGGAACAGGAACACGCTCACCTCGCCGAGCCCCCGGTAGCCGTAGGGCCGGGAGCCGCCGGTGTAGAACCAGCCGCCCAGCGCGCAGAACGCCGTCAGCGCCAGCAGCCACCACGAGATCGTCACGGCCATGAGCACCCCGGTCAGGGCCGCCAGGGCGTACAGCACCATGCCGCTGCGCAGCACCTGCCGTGGCGCCGCCTGCCCGGATCCGACCAGCCGAACGGGTCCCACCCGGTGGGTGTCGGCTCCCCGGACGCCGTCGCTGTAGTCGTTGAGGAAGTTCGTGCCGATGACGAAACAGAGCGCGAACACCACCGTCAGCGCGGCGCGCCACCAGCTCACCTGGCCGAGCGAATGGGCGATCGCCGTGCCCACCGCGATCGGCGCGAAGGTCGCGGGCAGGGTCTTCAGCCGGGCCCCGATCAGCCAGTTGCGTACGGCGCTTCGGGACGGCCGCCGCTGAGCGGTCACCATTTCGTCCCCACACCCAGAAAGAGAACGGCGGTGGATTTGGTGCGGACCATACGGACCTCCTCGCGCCGCCGCGCCAGGAAGCGGATCCCGTCCCCGAAGTGCGGCCGCAGACCGAGCAGTTCGAGCTCCACGCCATGCGCTCGCGCGACGTGGGTCAGCCGCGCCCGGTTGACGAAGAGGCGGTGATCGTGGGTGCCACGCGGCGGCCGGCCCGGAACGGGCAGGTTCTCGGCGATCGTGATGGACACCAGCCGGGCCACCCTGGTGTCGGCGATGGTGTCGACGATCAAGGTGCCCCCGGGGCGCAGGACCCGGCACAGCTCACCCACCACCGCGAAGGGGTCCGGTACGTGTTCGAGGCACTGCCCCGCCGTGACCACGTCGAACGACTCGTCGGCGAAGGGGAGCACGGCGATATCGGCCTGGGCGACCGCGTGGAAGCCATGGTGGCGGGCCTCGCAGAGCGAAGCGGCCGACAGATCCACGCCGATCACGTGGTATCCCTTGCCGGCCAGATGCGGGCCGAACAGGCCGCCCCCACAGGCGACATCGAGGAGCAGGGCCTGTTTGTTCTGGGGTACGGGGACGAAATCGGCCCGGGCACGGGCGATCCAGCCGAGCGGGGCAAGCGGTCCCCGAGGGTCCCACCATCGATCGGCGAGACTGTCGTAGTCGGTGATGAAATTCCTTCGGAGCCCTGACACGATCACCATCCGGGAGGGCGCAGGCTAAGCCTGCTGAAGCCTTGGCATGACATGTTCGGCGAACAATTCGAGCGAGCCGCGTGCGAGTTCGGGATCGATATCCGAGAAATAGAACTGGATACTGGCCGCCTCGAAACCCCCGCACGCCGCGTGATAGTCGAGCAGCATCGTGGTGATCTCGTCGGGTGAGCCGACGAGCGCGGAGCCGCGCTCATGGAGCCGGTCGAAGTCGTCCTGGCGCAGCTTTTCGATCATCTTCTCGTAGCCGGGATAATCCGCGCTCCGGACTCCGGTGGTCCATTCGCTCGCGGCCTCCGCCAGCATCCGCAGATAGCGATTGATCGGTTCACGAGCGAGGGAGCGCGCGGTTTCGCCGTCGGCCGTGCACAGCATATGGAACGCGAGCATGACGCGACCGTCGCCGGGGTGCCCGGCCTCCTTCCACGCGCTCCGGTAGACATCGAGGTTTTCGCGGAGCGAATGGGGAACCACCGGCTGGGCCATGATGCCGTACCCGAGCTCACCGGCGAGCCGGAAGCTCTCCTTCGAGGACAGCGCGGCGATCCACAGCGGAGGATGAGGCCGTTGCGTGGGCCGGGGGAGGGATGTGGTCGGCGGGAAGTGGTGGAACCTTCCGTGGTGGGCGACCTCCTCCTCGGCCAGCAGCTCCCGGACGACCCGTATGCCTTCGTCGAAGCGGCCCCGGCTCTCGTCCATGTCCACGCCGAACCGCTGGAACTCATGGGGGAGAAAGGCCCGCGCGAACCCTATCTCGGCACGGCCCCCCGAGATGGCGTCCAGCATTCCGATCTCGCCGGCCAGCTTGAGCGGATGATTGAAGGCGGGCAGCACCGCACCCGTGATCAGTTTCAGCCGACGGCTGCGCTGAGCGGCGGCGGAGAGAAAGACGATCGGGTTCGGGGAGTATCCGCCGTATCTGCGGAAGTAGTGCTCGACGATCCGCACATGCTGAAAACCGAGCCGGTCGCCGAGTTCGACGAAGTCGAGGCAGCGCGCGTAATACTCGGCGGCGCCGCGGTCGCGTTCGTCGACATCAGGGAAGAAAGCCAGGCCAACGTCCATCATTTCACCCCTCCGGGTGCGCCGGGCGTGCTTTTCCTCGCCGCGATCAGGCCGTGCGGAGTCCAGGTCTTCCCGGGCAGCCGCATCACCTCGCAGAACCCTGCGTCGGCCAGCCACTCTTCGTACTGCGCCCAGTGGTAGATCACGCTGTTCCCCGTCGGCAGCGTGGCGAAGTAGACGTTGTCGAGTGCGGCGTACAGCGGGCCGTCCCCGGTGTCGTCGGACATGGCGCTGAAAATCAGCACCCGCCCGCCGTCCGGCAGCGCTTCATAGGCCTTGCGCAGCAGCGAGCGGTTCTCCTCGGGCGACCAGATGACGAGCTGGTTGGCGAACAGCAGACAGTCGTGTCCCGTCGGGAAGGGATCGGCGAACATATCGCCCTCGACGACGCCGACGCGATCACTCAGACCCTCGAGCTGGATCTTGTGCTGTGCGATGGCCGCCGTCCCGGGCAGATCGAAGACGGTGAACGCGACACCGGGGTTGGCCATGGCCAGCGCGATCGAGTTCACACCGTCACCGCCGCCGACGTCGAGGACGTTTCCGACCCCGGAGAGATCTGCGTTCTCCACCAGGATCGGATTCGACAGCGTCGACCAGGACTTCATACAGCGGTAGAAGAGCCGCGACAGCTGGGGGTGGCCGGTCAGCCGCCGGTACAGATCGTCGCCGTCGCCGGGGATGTGGCGCAGCCCGACATTGGTGTTCTGCCGGAGCGAGGCTACGAAATCGAGGGCGGCGGGGCCGGTGACCTTCTGCTGGAACTCGGCAAGGTCCTCGAAGATGTCCCAGGTGCCTTGCTGGAACAGCTCCTCGACGAGCCCGCCGTTGCGGTACCGGCCGTCCGTCCGGACGGTCAGGCCGAGGGCGGTCGTTCCGAGCAGCAGGATCTGCACCGGCCGCGCGTCCAGGCCCAGCTCCTTCGCCACCTGTGACGGGGACAGCGCGGGTCGCCGTCGCAGCAGCCTGAACAGCCCCAGCTCACAGCCGGCGTGCAGCATCTGGAACGCGCCCGCGCCGAACAGGATGCCGACCAGGTCGTCCTTCGTCAGTGGGCTCTTGGTGGTCACCGATCATCCCTCTCAGGTCACACGGGACATGTCGACGGGCAGTTGCTCATAGCCGCGGCTCTCGACGAGGGCGCGCAGCCGGTCGAGGCCGTCCCAGACGTCGACGAAGCGGGTGTAGAGCGGGGCGAACCCGATCCGCAGCCGATCCGGCGGACGGAAGTCGCAGATCACCTTCTTCTCCGAGCGAAGGCCACGGGAGATACGGGACGCCTCGGGGTGCGCCAGCGCGATATGTGAACCACGCCGGGCCGGGTCGCGTGGAGAGGCGAGCCGGAAGCCGTGCGGCGCCAGCCACTCCTCCGCCAACTCGACGGCGAATGCGCCCAGTTGGACGGACTTCTCGCGCAGCCGGCCGATCGGCACCCGCTCGATGACGTCCAGCGCGGGCTGGATCGCGGCCAGGGAGAGCAGTGGGGGAGTGCCGACCAGGAAGCGGTCGATGTCGCCCACCGGGTCGTACACCTCACCCATCCGGAACTGGTCGCGCTGTCCGAACCATCCCCAGACCGGCTGCCGCAGTTGTCGCTGGAGGTCCTTCCGCACATAGAGAAAGGCGGGTGATCCCGGCCCGCCGTTCAGATACTTGTATGTGGAGCCCACGGCGAGATCCGCCCGGGCCGCCCCGAGTCGCACCGGAATCACACCGGCGGCGTGGCTGAGGTCCCACAGGACGAGTGCCCCGGCGCGCTCGGCGGCGCCGTTCACCGCCGCCATGTCGAGGAGAGCTCCGGAACGGTACGAGACCAGCGACAGCACCACCAGGGCCACGTCGTCGCTCAGCGCCCGGCGCAATACGTCCAGGTCGAGCCCCTGGTCGGGATCGGAGCGCAAGGTCACCAGACGGAGCCGCCGCTGCTCGGTCAGGCCTTGCAGGATGTAGCGGTTGGTGGGGAAGTCGTCGATGTCGGCCACGATCGTCCGGCGCCCCGGCCTGGCGTCCAGCGCCGCGGCGGCCAGCTTGTAGAGATTCACCGATGTCGAGTCGGAGATCACCACTTCGCCCGGTCGGGCGCCCAGTGTGTGGGCCGCGAGCCGGTCGCCGAGTCGCCGGCTCCAGTTGATCCAGGTTTCCCAGGAGCGCACCAGCCCGGCACCCCAGCCGTCGCGCACCACCTGCCCCAGAAAACCGGCGGTGGCGGTCGGCAGTCGGCCGAGTGAGTTGCCGTCGAGATAGATCGTCTCCGGCTCGGGGCAGACGAACTCGTGCCGAAACGCCCGCAGTGGGTCGGCGGCATCGAGGTCCGCGGCCGTGTCGCGTGCCACCTTGGTCTCTGTGCTCATGCCGTTGTACCTCCCTCACTCACCGGTGGACCTGATCGACCAGAGCTCAGGGAAGAACCGGTGTTCCGCGATGGCGGCGAGCCACGGTGACCCCTCGGTCCCGCCGGTGCCCGGCCTGTTCCCCAGCAGCCGTTGCACCGTCACCAGATGGGTGTAGCGCCAGCGCGCGAACAAGTCGGCCGTGTCCATCAGCGCCTCGGCGAGCAGAAACAGATCGGGGTGGCGGCCGGGCTGCTCGTAGATGAGCCGCCAGGCGGCGGCAACCCTTTCGTCCGGCTGGTACGGCAGCGAGAAATCGCGGTCGGCGTGGACCGACGGGATGTCCAGGCCACGCCGGGCCAGATGGCGGATGGCCTCGTCGTACAGGCTCGGCTCATGCAACTGGGCCAGCACCTCGCCGTACCTCGACGTGTTCTGGTGGGGCCCGAGGAGTTGGGGGTTCTTGTTGCCGAGCAGGAACTCGAGCCGGCGGTACATCACGGACTGAAACCCGGACGCGGGGCCGAGCGCGTCCCGGAACGAGGCGAACTCTCCGGGGGTGAGTGCGCCGAGGGCGTCCCAGCAGGACAGCAGCAGCCGTTGTACGCGCCGGGCGCGACGCAGTGTCCACCGCACCTGGTCGAGCCGGTCTGCCGCGAGGTGGTCGCGGGCCGTGCTGAACTCCGTATGGCAGAGTTTGAACAGCAGTTCCTTGACCTGGCTCAGGATGATGAAGCCGGGCTCGGTTTCGGCGCCGGTCCTGGGATGCTGCAGCGACAGCAGGGTGTCCATGCGGGCGTACGCCGCATAGGGGGTCTCGCCGTCGCTTGCGGGCTGGTGGCCGTTCGGGCGCACGCTATCCCTCCTCGATGTCATGGATGCGCGTCAGCACGGCCTTGCCGAGTGCGGTGTGCGGATTCCCCAGGTCGTAGGGGAGGTCGAAGTGGTTGCGCGTCGGGCATACGAGCTCGGTGATTGCGTGGTGCCGCCGCAGCAAGGCCGTCATGGTGTCGTGCTGGCGGATGAACTCCCCCGTCTCACCCCCGCCGCGGGCGATGACGATCGGCGGAAGCCGCTCGGGCAGATGATGGATCGGGCTGTTGCGCAGCGCGGCATCGGCATCCAGCCCCAGGGCGTCGTTCACATACGTATGGCGCAGCGGCTCCAGGTCATAGATGCCGCTCAGCAGAGTGGCGCCCGCGATCCGCCGCGCGTCGTCCCGGATGAGCGCCATCGCCACGAGGTGTGCGCCCGCGGAGCTTCCGCTGAGATGGATCCGCCGTGGATCGATTCCGAAACGAGGGGCGTTGGCGTGGAGCCATGCCACGGCCTCGCACACCATCGTGACGATCTCATCCAGGGAGTAAGCGGGCGCCAACCCGTACCCGAGCGCCGCGAACGCGATGCCCTCGGCGATGAAGTCCGGGGCCGCGAAGGCTGACTGCTCCTTCGTGACCTCCTGCCAGTAGCCGCCGTGTACGAACACCTCGAGAGCCGATGCGCCGCCCTCCACGGGGAACAGATCGAGCCGCGCTTCGGGAGACGCGCCGTAGCGGAGGTCGGTGAGCGGGGTGTGCTCGTGGTGCGCGGTGGCGCTGAGGGTGGCGTACTCGTTCAGATAGAACCGCAGGCTCGGGATGACGGAGCTGGGCGAATACTCCCGGTCGAGATCCGCGCGGCTGAAGCCCGGGTAGCTGTTGCCGTTGCTCATGCGCCGACCCCGTGTTCCGCGCATGCGCGCTGAAACAGCTCGACGAACAGTGGCTCTATGGCGTCGCTGCTGGGCTTGTAACGACTGGCGAAGCGCCGGTGATACTCCTCGAACCATTCCTTCCGGTCTTTGAGGAACAGAACGTCGTGCAAGGCCATGGGCCGGATCGCCACCAGCGGCACCGGTGAGCGATTGACCGGAAGCCCGGGATTCCTCGCGGCCGGCTCCTCGCAGAGAGGGTGGAACTGACCGATCATCATGCCTCGGCGCACCGCCGCCGACTTGACGGCCCGATGTGCTTCATCGAGCAGATGGCACTCGGTCGGCGCCAGATCGGGCATGGCCACGAGCAGGCTCCGTAACGCCGGGTTCGAGCCTTCCCACTCGATCAGCTCGAACTCGTCGAGCGTGTGGCGGACCATGTCGATGACGGTCCCGACGACGGGGGCCGACCCTACCGTTCGCACCCGGATCTCCAACGACCCCGCCCGCAGCGACGGCGCCACGAACGGGCACACGGCCCCGCCTCGTCCGAGACGGTCGTTCGGTTGGGCGATGTATCCGTTCAGCCAGTCGTGGATCAGCGCCTTCGTCGTGCCATACGAAGGAAGGGCCTCCGAGTCGGAACGAACGCCGCCGGAACGAGCGGTACCGGAACGAGCGGTGTCGGGCTGTGCCAGCAGTGCGGGGTGCTGGGATGCGAGCCGGTCGACCAGGTTGCGCAAATAGCGCCCGATGATCGGCGCTCGATGGACAAAGGACGGATGTGACTCCACAGCGCGCAGGGCGTCCGTCACATGCCGCTGTGCCACATCCGCGGCCCGGCTGATCGCTCCGGACTCATGTATGAGGGAAAGAACTTCCTGACACCGGTCGGCGGAGAGTGGCTGCTCGCGCAATGTCGGAAGCAAGCGATCCGGAAAATCCTCGATGGCATAGATCACCGGGAGTGTGTACACGCCGTTGAGCAGATCTTTGGCGACTTGCTTTCCGGTTTCCTCGCTACAGATGTCGAGGATGTCGTCCCAGATCTGAAACGCCATGCCGAGGTTGTGACCGAAACTCTCCAAGGCATCGTGGACGTCGTTGTTCGCATCGCACTGCAGTGCGCCCATCGTGGTGGCCGTCCGCATCAGGCGCGCGGTCTTTCCCGAGACGGCGGTGAGATAGTCCTCTTCGGTGCGAAGAGGGTCGAAGAGCTGACTGGACTCGAGCATCTGCCCCACGCATACGTCGATCAGCGTTTCAGCCATGGACATCATGCGCGAAGTGCCGAGGGAGGCTGCGGCCTGCATACAGCGGGCGAGGAGATAGTCGCCGGTGAGCAGTGCGATGGCGTCCCCGTATTTCGCGTTCGTGGTGGACCGCCCGCGCCTGATCTGCGCATCGTCGATCAGATCGTCGTGGTGGAGAGTCGCGATGTGCAGAATCTCGACGGCGGCGGCCGCATCGATCACGCGGTGGTGCGTGGCCGCGCCGGTCTCACCTTCGAGGAGATATGAGGAGAGCAGAACGAGAGTGGGCCGCAGAAGGCGACCCGTATGCTCCACGGCATACATGATCGGGTCCTGAATTTTATGATGTGGCGGGGTTACCAAAGCGCGTAGTCGCTCTCTGACCTGCGCCAAGTCTTCTTTTAGCTGTTCTTGAACCTGAGCGAGTTTGTCGTCGAGCGGGTATTCTTCTGCGATCAGAGCCGGAGTGTCCGTCATCGATACTTCCTTCAGCTGCGACACCGTGGAAGTCGTGCCACGGGCCAGGGGGCATCGACAAGACCGCGCCAGGGTGTGGTGATCGTGGTTCGGGAAATCAAAGAAAGCGGTTTGGCGGGATTGTGTGCGGCTGTGTGTGGCTGTGCGTCCCCCCTGTGCGACCCACGGCAAGGATTCTCCGCCCCGGAGTTCCGGACTGTCATTGACCGTCGGCGCACAGACCTTTGGCATTCCGCGCAACGGCGTCCGCAAAGGCGGACGCAGCGCGTCGGCGTGAACGCGTCGTTCCGTATTCCGTGGCGACCAGGGTGTTGTTGGCCCGAGCGTCCTCGGGATCCTTCGGCGCCCCCCACACGCCGGGTCCCGTCAGCTGCAGCGCGGCGGCTCGATGCGGTTGATCGTCTGCTCGCTCCGGGCCCGGACCTCGTGGCAGCCGCCCGATCGCGGACATGCGTGACCGCGGGCGGGGACATGTTCGCCACCATGTGTACGGCGTTCGCCGTGCGGCGCGGTCTGGACGGTGGCCTCACGGCGCGCGACTTCGTCGAGTTCGCCACGGTGGACAGCGTCTTCGTCGCCGGGAGGGAGGGCGGTGCCCCGACACAGTGAGTGCGTGGAGGCGGTGATCAGGGCGCGATCGGGGCCGCGCCGAGCGCCGTTGGCCCGGTCGTTCAGACGGGCGGCACCAGCAGTGTTCTCGTCACCGCCTTCCCGGCTTCTTCCCGGGAGGCCGACGGTCTGCCGCCCGGGCCGGTGTTTTCGTCGGCCGCGTACGCGAACTTGAGGCGCTGCTGGCGGACTCAGCCCCCGAAAGGCCCCTAAGGCTCCTACGGCCTCGAGAACGCCTCCCCATGTGCGTACCACGCGCACGGCTGCGTGCTGCCGGGGAGGCGGTCGGGCGCTACTGGTACGTCAAGGGCATCTACGTGGATCTCGGCCGCGCCGCGGAAACTTCGGCGGAGACCGCTGTGTTCACCGCGCTGGGTGGTCTGCTGCACTCGCTGGGAGTGTCCGCGTCGCAGCTCGCGGCGACGGCCGACGGCCGCGTGGCCCAGTACCGGTCCGCGGTGAGCGCGCTCGCCAAGCGAGGGAAGCCGGTGCTGGTGGTGCTGGACAACGTTTCCTCGCCGGCCGAGGCGGAACCGTTGCTGCCGCCGCATCCCCGTAACTGCGCGGTCGTCGTCGGCCGGCACCGGCTGACGGGCGGCGCGGTTGCGGGGGCGTGTCATCACGATCTGGGCCTGTTCGAACCCTCGGAGGCCGTCGAGTTCGTGGAGCGTGCGCTGGCGGCCGCGGACGAGCACGACCGTCGGGCGGCCGCCGACCCGGAGGCGGTCCGCGCGCTGTCCATGGCCTGCGGTCGGCTCCCGCTCGCGCTGGACCTGGCCGTGGGCCAGCTGGTGACGGACCGACGGATGCCGGTGTCAAAACCGGCCGACCGGCTGCAGGACACCCCGCGACCGTCGGCGCTGGATCTGCGGACGGACCCTGTCCGACCGGTATTCGCATGGTCCTACAGCCGACTGCCGGCCGGACAGGCCCGGCTGTTCCGGCTGTTGTCGCTGTATCCCGGTGCGCACTTCGGGGCTGAGGAGGCCGCGGCGCTCGGTGGACTGCCGGTTGCCGAGGCGGTGGACGGGCTCATGGAACTGTCCCGGGCCGCCGGCATGCCGGGCTGGTTAGAGTGGCCGCCATGAGCGATCACTCCGGATCCCAGGTCGTATCGCCGGTGCTGCTCGGCGTGGGTGGCGGCGACTGGTTGCCTGTCACCGCGGGCGAGTCGGGAGCCTCCGTCTTTCGCAGTGCGGGCGCCACCCGGTACGCCAAGTGCGTACCCGCTGCGGATACGGCCGACCTGGAGGCCGAGCGCGACCGGATCGCGTGGCTGAGCGGTCAGGGCGTACCGGGCCCGCGGGTGCTCGACTGGTACTCCGGTGACGCGGGCGCCTGCTTGGTGACCAGTGCCGTCTCCGGCATATCTGCCGATCAGATATCCGCTGGGGATCTGCGAGTCTCCTGGGGACGCATCGCGGACGCGGTCCGCCATCTGCACGAGCTGCCCGTGTCGGAGTGCCCATTCCGCCGGGGCCTGGACGCCATGGTCGCCGTGGCGAGCGACGTTGTGGCCCGTGACGCCGTGAACCCGGAGTTTCTTCCAGTCGAGCAGCAGCACACGCCCGCCGCGGAGTTGCTGACCCGTGTTACCCGGCAGGTACCCCGGCGACGGGAACAGGAGGCCGCCGACACGGTCGTCTGCCATGGGGACCTGTGCCTGCCGAACATCATCCTCGACCCGCGGACCCTGGACGTGTCGGGCTTCATCGACCTGGGCCGCCTCGGGCTGGCCGACCGCTACGCCGACTTGGCACTGCTGCTCGCCAATGCGCGGGAGACATGGACGGACGAGGAGCAGGCACGGGCAGCGGACGTGGCGTTCGCCGAGCGGTACGGCATCGCGCTGGACCACGACCGCCTGCGCTTCTACCTTCATCTCGACCCGCTCACCTGGGGCTGAACGGCGATACGACTCAGACCAGTTCGGGTTGCCGTTCCGGTTGCGGCGCTGGTGCGGCCTTCGGTTCCCACCGTTTGGTGGTCCGTACGTAGCCGTAGATCACTGAGGTCATCGCCAGAATGAGAAGTGGTCCGAACACCCACGGATATTCGGCCATCTCCATCGGCAGATAGCGATACGACAGCAAGAGCGCGGCGAAGACCGTTGTGCCATAAGCGACCAGCTGGATTCCTGACCGGTCCCAGCCGCGTTCGTGCGAGCGCAGAGCTGCCTCGATTGTGAGCGTGAACACCACGCCGGCGATGAGGTCCACGCCGTAGTGGTAGCCGAATCCCAGTGTTGCGCCGAGCGTGGCGATCAGCCAGAAGGTGCCCGCGAATCGCAGAATGCGTGGGCCCTTGCGGGAGTGAATGAAGATGGCGGTGGCCCACGCTGTGTGCAGGCTGGGCATGCAGTTACGCGGGGTGATCGCGTCGTACGGCACCGGGTGCGGGGTGGCGATCGGCGGCGGCGTGTCCGGCCACAGATCGGCCACCGCCCAGTGCAGGCCGCCGGTGCCGTAGGCGCCCGGGCCATAGGCGAAGATCGGTCCGACCACGGGGAAGATCATGTAGATGGCCGGCCCGACGAGGCCGATCACCAGAAAGGTACGCACCAGATAGTGGCCCGGGAAGCGGCGCTCGACCGCCACATGGCGCAGCTGGTACAGCGAGACGACGACCGCGGCCACCGCAAGCTGTATGTAGACCCAGTCGAGAAGGTGGGTGCCGATCGGGTCGGTGGCCCTGACAATCCGGCCTACCACCCACGACGGGTTGCCCAGCGCGTGATCGGCGGTTGCCACGTACTCGTCGAGCACGGTCGGGCGGGTCTTCGACGTGATCAGGAGCCAGGTGTCGCCGGTCTTGCGGCCGGCCACCAGCAGCAGGCCAAGCCCGACGCCCTTCAGCAGCAGGGCACGCTCCCGGCCGGTGCGGCGCGTGACAGCGATGACCCCGTAGCCCAGCATCACCCACAACGCGCCGTTGCCGAAGGGGTGGCCCTCAGTGATTTTGGCGCCAACCGCCCATCGCACCAGCACGAAGACGACGTCGATGCCGATCGCGACACCAGCCGCGATGAACCGTTGCCGCCAGGTGAGCACCACCATCATCAATGCCATACTGGCGTACAGCAGCGGCCCCGATTTGGGGGCGAATATCACCTCTTGCGCCTGGGTGGTCATCGGGCCCGGCAGGCCGTAGTGACGCGCGGCGATCTCCAGCGTGATGAGGAATCCGAGGGTCACCACGGCCGCCGTGGCCCACAGTATCGCCCGTGGTTGACGCAACGCGGCGAACGTAATTCTGTTGTTTATTCGCGAAAATATCCGCGATGGTGTCGATGTCAATTGTTTGGCCGATTTGATAGGTTTTGGTTGAGTAGGTTACTCATCGTGCTGGATGGTGCGGTTTTCCGGTGCGGGACGGGCGATGAGGGCGATCGTCGTGAGTCCGAACATGCTACCGGAGCGGTACGCCTGGGTTTCGCTGGTCACGGGTGGCGCGAAGGTCGGCCGATCCTCGGCTCAGGTATGGGTGTCTCGCGCGCCTGGCCTTTCAGCTATGACGATCTCGAGCCCTTTTACACCTCCATGGAGCAGCTGCTCCAGGTGCACGGGCAGACCGGCGACGCCGAACGCCTTGAACGTGAGCACGCCACGGACGGCCGGAAGGTCGTCGCGGCCGAGGCACGCCCCGACACCCGACGGCCCAACCGGCCCGCGGGTGACCGGGCGCTCTATGAGCCGTCCGGAGTGGGTGTGATGGTGGCGGGCATCGGGCCGTCGGGGCGGACCGTGAGCCCGAAGACCGGCGAGGCCGGGGTGGCGTGGAAGGAGGGGGAGAAGGCGGGCAGCAGATGCTCCAGGAGCACGGTCATCTCGCGCATGGCGAACTGCGCGCCCAGGCACGCTCGTGCGCCGAGGCCGAAGGGGTAGTACGCGCCGTGCCGGGCGGAGGGGCAGCCCTCGTCCGGGGTGGTGAACCGCTCGGGGGCGAATCGCTCGGGCTCGGGCCAGAGCGCCGGGTCGCGGTGGGTGAGGTACGGGCATACGAAGATGTCGGTGCCGGCCGCGATGTGGTAGCCGGCGAGGGTGTCGTCCTCGGTGGCGTGACGGGGGATCAGCCATCCCGACGGATAGAGCCGCAGGGTCTCCGAGGCGAGGGCCCGGATGGCCCTCTCGCGCTCGGGTGAGCCCGCGGGGCCCGCGTTCAGGGCCCAGTGGCGGGCTTCGGGGTGGCGGTCGAGCAGCAGATACAGCCAGGACAGCGTCGTGGCAGTGGTCTCGTGACCGGCGGCAAGCAGGGTGACCAGCTCGTCGCGGATCAGCTGGTCGGTGTACTCGGGGTGGTTCCGGCCGGCGTCCACCAGAACGCGCAGCAGGCCGGGGCCTTCCGGCCCCGCCTCTCCTCGGCGGGCGGCCGCGATCGCGTGTTCGGCGACGGCGTCGATCCTCGCGAGGTCCGCGGCCACGGCGGCGCGCAGCTCGGCTACGTCGGCCGACGCGGAGGGGGTGGCCGGTAGGGCGGCCCCCACCGCCTCGACCGCGGCGAGTTCGCGGTTCGTGGTCTCGTCGAGGGGGTGGCCGGTGAGGGAGCGCCAGATGGTGTCCAGAGCGAAGAAGCGCATGTCCTCGCCGACATCGGTCGGCGTGCCGGTACGTGCGCACTCCGCCCAGCGGTCGGCGGCGCGGCGTGCGGCGGCGACGATCCGCTGCTCGTAGCGGCGGATCCCCGCTCCGGTGAACTGGGCCTGGAGAAGGCGGCGCTGACGCTTCCACGGTTCCCCGACGGCGGAGAGCACCCCGTCTCCCACCAGCACACGGGCCCGATGGGAGCGCTTGACGTAGCGGTCAGGGTGCAGGGCGAGGACGTGATGCACCGCCTGCGGGTCGGTGACCAGCACTGTGGGGCGCGGACCGAGGCGCACCGCGCTGACCCCGCCGAGCTCGCGCGCCTGGGCCAGCAGGTCGACCACTGCCCCCGAGGTCGAGTGCCACTTCTTGACGGCCTCCGGAGCGAGCTCAGGGGGCAGGGGCATGGCACCGGGCCTGGGTGATGGGGAGGGGGCGCCTTGTGGGGCTGTGGTGGCCAATGTGCTCTCCTGCTCGATGACTGCGTCTGTGGACATGAGGGATAACGAGAGCGGACCCGGTCGATTGGTGCATCACTGCGGGTAGCGCACGACCAGCAGTGCCTCGACGTCTCCGAACGGTGCCTGATACAGGTGTGGTACGTCCGCGGCCCAACTCCCGTGCATACCGGGGCCGATCGAGACAGGGGCGGATAGGTCACCGACTCGTGCGGTGCCCGCGAGTACGACGATGTGCTCTGTGGTGCCGGGGGAGTGGGCGGCGGACTCCTGTGTCGTTCCGGCGCGGATGCGTATTCGGTAGGTTTCCGTGACCGCGGAGGCATCTTCGAATCGCTCGGTGAGGACGGCGTCCACGGCGCGACCGGAGATCTCGGCGGGAAGCGCGAGCCCGTGCAGCGCTGTGCTGAGGGGCACCTTGAGCGCTGTCGTGAGGGCGTAGAGCGTTTCCAGTGTGGGGTTGCGCCGTCCGCCTTCCAGTTCGGACAGTGTTCCCTTGCCGATGGCGGACCTGCGCGCCAGCTCGGACAGTGACAAATCCTGCGCTTCGCGCAACTCCCGCAGGCGCAAGCCGACGCGAGCGGCTAGATCCATGGCTACCCCTTCTCGCCGCCGAGGCTCGGTTGATCTGGTGCCCCGCGAGATCTATCGTTCCACATGCAGAACGTTCTGTATATGGAACGCACGATGGTGCGACGCTGCACGGAGGAATCACATGACGCCCCAGGAAAGTACGTCCCTGCCCGTTCGCAGCATGCAGGTGGCCCGCGTCCTCGCCGCGGCCGGCATCGCCGGCCAGGTACGCGAGCTGACGGAGTCGGCGCGCACGGCTGCCGAGGCCGCTTCAGCCCTGGGGTGCGACGTGGGCGCGATCGCCAACAGCCTCGTGTTCATCTCCGACGATGAGCCCGTGCTGGTGATGACCAGCGGCCGACACCGGGTGGACACCACCGCACTCGCCGCCCGATGGGGACGTGGCAGGCTCCGGCGCGCCACCGCCGAGCAGGTGCGTCAGGCCACCGGACAGGCGATCGGAGGCGTGGCGCCCGTCGGCCACCCCCGCGCCCTTCCCGCCGTGGTCGACGAAGCCCTGGCCGACTACTCCCGGGTCTGGGCCGCCGGTGGAACTCCCCACACGATCTTCCCCACCACGGCCGGTGAACTCGTCCGGCTCACGGGGGGACTGCTGCTCCCGGTTGGCCCATGAGAAAGGACAGCCGTTTCTTGTAGGTTCGACACGTCCCGTTGGGGGACGGGTCCAGATCTACGTATGAGGGAGCTCGTATGGCCTCCATCCACCACACCACCATGACGCCCACCAAGCTGGAACTGCTCAGCGAGTGGCTGCCGAAGCAGAGCTGGTACGTGGGCAACGCGGAAACGCCGGAACTGGTGAAGGCCGGTGGGTTCCGTTTGGACGACCCGCAGGGCGCGGTCGGGATCGAGTTCATGGTCGTGGTGGACGGCGCCGCGCAGGAGCCGGTGGCGTATCTGGTGCCGATGGGCTACCGCGGTGCGGCGCTGGAGGGCGCCCCGGGCGAGGCGCTGATCGGCACCTCTGAGCACGGGGTGCTCGGTACCCGGTGGATCTACGATGGCGTCCACGACCCGGTGGTGATGGCGCAGTTGGGCGCGCTCCTGCGCGGCGAGGCGGTGCCGCAGCACCAGAGCAAGAGCGACACCCCTGACCCGACCGTCACCGTGCATGGCGCTGACCCTGATGACGGGCTTGACGTTCACGTCAACCGCGTCCTGCGGCCGGCGGAGGCCGAGGCGGAGGCGGAGTCCGAGGCCGCGCAGAGGTCGTCCGGACACCTCGTCGCCGGGTGGGCCTGGCCGAACGGAACGGCTGCCCGGGGCGTATTCGTGGCCGTGGCGCCACGGTAGGAGGTCGTGTGAGGCTCTGCTGACCGCCGGCCTCTCGCCCAGCGGGACGTCGCGCTGCCACCAGCGGATTCAAGGTTTATGACAGGCCTCGGTAAGCCCGGCCGTGCATGGTCGTTCCACCACCGAAGAACCGTAGGTGTGACCGGGGGATATGGGGCGTGGGGCATGTTGGTGACCGAGTTCAGCACGGAGGTTGTGGCGCCGCCGGAGCGGTTTGAGCTGTTCAGTGAAGTGACCGCGCAATCGCACGTGCCCAACCGATTACGCAGCAACGATCGGGATGACTTCCGTGCCAGTATGCGAGTTCTGCATTTGGGGGAGTTGGAGGTCTCCGCGATTTCCTTTTCGCATCTGGAGGTCGTGCGAACGGCGAAGCTGATCCGGCAGTACGATCCCGATGCGTACCAGATCAACTGTCTTCTCGGTCAGGAGGGAGCTCTCTCCCTGGCCGGACGTGACACCGCGCTGCAGGTCGGTGACCTGGTGGTGCTGGATACGAGCCGGCCCTATCACGGCGATGTTCACGCCGTCCGCGGCGGTTGGTCGCATATGACCGTGCAGTTCCCTCGGAAACTGCTGCCGCTGCCGGAAAAGACGGCGCAGTCTGTCCTCGGCGTCCCGATCAACGGGCGCCGCGGCATGGGCGGGGTGTTCACCCGCTGGCTGACCGACCTCAATGCGCGCGCCGGCGAGTTCACCCCGGCCGATATCCCCACCCTCGCCTCGGTCACCCTGGACCTCCTGGCGTCCGCACTCGCCCGCTGCACGGATGCCGAGGCGGCGCTGAGTCCGGAGACCCGCAGAAACGCCCTGCGGACCCAGATCAACATCTTCGTCGAACAGCATCTCACCGACCCGGATATGACTCCCCAGACGATCGCGGACGCCCACCACATCTCTCTGCGCCACCTCCAGCAGCTGTTCGCCGAGAGCGACACGTCACCAGCAGCCTGGATACGCCGCCGCCGTCTGGAACGCTGCTGCGACGACCTGGCCAACCCGAGTCTGAAGAGCCGACCGATACAGACCATCGCGGCCCGCTGGGGCTTCGCCGACCCGGCACACTTCAGCCGCCTTTTCCGGGCCACCTACGAGATGACCCCGCGGGACTACAGACACCTGGCCGTGCCCTTTCGCCGTGGCGCTGAGACGGGCGGGGTAGGCGGGGGCCGGTATGCGTCCGTCCCTGGGTAAACCAGTGGACCGGTGCCGCTGTGCGCCACTACCGTCCTGCCGAACCAAGTCGTCTGGTCAAGGATGTGCCGTTGTACACCGTGTGAGACCTCCCGAGCGCTGATTTGTCGCGCGTCGCGCATATGCGCCGCGCTGCTTTTTGCTGCGGATTTCTCACTGAAACCGGTGTACTTCTGTGCTCAACCACTGGGTGGTCGTGCCCACCTGCCTGCCGCTCGTTCGCCGCCGTTGCCACGCGTGCGCGTCCGAGCGCTTCCGGGCAAGCGGTAAATTTCGCGTCAACGCGAACCACAAGCTCATCGACGCCTGGCTCCTCGTGCTCTGTACCGCTTGCGGGGAGACTGCAAAGCTCACGGTCCTGGAGCGGATGAATGTGCGCTCCGTACGACCTGAGCTGCTGGACCGGCTGCATGACAACGACCCTGGCCTGACAGCTGAGCTGCTCCAGGATCCGGTCGTGCAGCGCCGTAATCGCATCGCCCTCGACTGGGACAACGCCTGGCGTCTCGACACCGGCGGATCGGATCACCTGGACCGTGAGGTGATCGACGTCTCGGTCCGCTTTGCGGCGCGGATTCCTGTCCGGCCGGTGCGACTGATCGCTGAAGGTTGCGGTCTTTCGCGGGCCGAGGTCGAGAGACTGATCACGGAGGGGAAACTCGTTTCGGCAGTCCGGCTGAGCGGCAAGCACTCCGGCCACTTCACCTTCACGCTCAAGCGCTGAGCCCTCCTCGGGACCGGGGGCCTGTCCGGGAAGATCCGCCGGACAGGCCCCTGGCGCACTTCCTTCATCAGCTTCGTTCGTTATAGTGAACATAACGTTTAACGCTATGGAGAGTAGGTGTGGTGATGGCCCCGCCGTCCGGGCAGTCGACGAGTGGCACCGCCGCGGCGGTGGGAGCGCAGATCCGTCGGCGTCGTGAACAGCGCGGGATGAGCGGCTCCGAACTGGCGAGGCGCGCGGGCCTGAGCAAGGCGACGCTGTCGCAGCTGGAGGCCGGTAAGGGGAATCCGACGATCGAGACGCTCGACGCGCTCGCCATCGCGCTCAGGATCCCGCTGACCGACCTGCTGACCCGCGACACCGACCCCGGCCCGGTGTTCGTCGCCGGCACCGGCCTCGCCGAGGACGAGGTCGGCCGGGAACTGCTCCGCCGGATCAGCAGCGGCCACAGCCTGGAGATCTGGCGGCTGCGGATGCCCGCCCGCACCGAGCTGGCGGGCGTGCCGCATGCGACCGGCACCGTGGAGCACCTGCTGGTCGCCACGGGCCGGCTGACCGCCGGACCCACCGACAGCCCGCGCCTGCTGGGGGCGGGCGATCTGCTCGCCTTCGCCGGCGACGCCCCCCATGTCTACCGCACCGACACCGAACCGGCGGACGTCACCGTCGTCATCGCCTCGCCCATCGTCAGCTGAGAACCACCCCGAAAGTCAGGCACACACCATGAGCACGACCACCCCCGACGCTCGCGCCTTCACCAGCGACAACGTCGCCGGGGCCGCACCGCAGATCATCGACGCCATGGCCCGGGCCGCCGCCGGACCGGCCGCACCGTACGGCGCGGACAGCTTCACCGCCGACGTACGGCGCCGCCTGTGCGAGATATTCGACCGTGACGTCGACGTACTGCTCGTCTCCACCGGCTCCGCGGCCAACGCCCTGAGCCTGGCAGCCCTCACTCCGCCCTGGGGCAGCGTGCTGTGCCACCGCGACAGCCACATCAACAACGACGAATGCGGCGCGCCCGAGTTCTACACCGCGGGCGCCAAGCTCGTCCCGCTCCCCGGCGACGACGCCAAGATCGACCCCGAGGCGCTACGGGCGGCCGCCCGGCACAAGCGGGGGGACGTACACAGTGTGGAGCCTTCCGTGGTGAGCATCACCCAGGCCACCGAGACCGGCGCCGTCCACACCCTCGACGAACTCCACACCCTCGGATCCATCGCCAAGGAAGCGGGCCTGCGCCTCCACATGGACGGCGCACGCTTCGCCGGCGCCGTCGCCGCCCACGGCTGCACCCCCGCCGAGATGACCTGGCAGGCCGGCGTCGACGTGCTTTCCTTCGGGGCCACCAAGAACGGCACCATGACCGCCGACGCCATCGTCGTCTTCGACCGCTCCCTCACCCCCGAACTCGCCTTCCGCGCCAAGCGCGCCGGGCAACTCGCCTCCAAGATGCGCTTCCACGCCGCCCAGCTCGCCGCCTACCTGACCGACGACCTGTGGCTGCACAACGCGACCCACGCCAACGCCATGGCCGCCCACCTCCAAGAAGGACTCAAGGCCCTGCCGGACATCGGCTTCCCCGGCGCGGTCGAGGCCAACATCGTCTTCTGCCGCCTGCCCCAGCGCGTCATCGACGGACTCCTGTCCGAGGGCTACGCCTTCTACCACGACCGCTGGGAGCCGGGAGTCGTCCGCTTCGTCACCTCCTTCGCGACCACACGGGAGGACGTCGACGGCCTGGTGAACGCCGTCCGCCGACTTACTGCCTGACCAGGCAGACCGAGGAGCTATCACGACCGCCGGACGCGCGTCCTGACGTCAGCGGAGTCCGTAGGCCCGGGCGAGTACGCCCACGGTGGTGGCCATGGCCTGGCGCAGTTCGGCCGGCGCGACGACCTCGACGTCGACGCCGAGCCGCAGCAGTTCGCCGCACGCGTGGTAGGTGCTCTCGGTCGGGATGACGGCCTCGACCCATCCGTCGTCGCCGACGGCGGTCGCGGTGGAGTCGACGGCCCGTACCACCTCCGGGGGGACGTTGTCGGGCAGGCGTCGGCGTCCCTGTGGGGACAGACGGATGGTGGCGGTGCCGGTGTAGCGGCGTGCCTGGAAATCGTCGAGGTAGGAGGCCCAGTACGCGCCCAGGTCGAATCCCTGCGGCCGGTCGAACCGTTCGTCGGTCAGCACCGCGTCGAGGACTTGGGCGACCCGGTAGGTCGCGATCCGGCTGTCCGTGGCGGCGGCCACGAAATACCAGGTTCCGGATTTGAGCACCAGGCCATAGGGGCGTAGGCGGCGATTCACCTCCTGCGGAGCGCGCCAGCGGCGATAGCGCACATCCACCGCACGCCCGGTGAGCACCGCGTCGACGAACAAGGGCAGCTGCGGCGTCTGTTCGGGCTCCCGGTACCAGCCGGGAGCGTCCAGGTGGAACACCGCCGCGGTCCGCGCCGCCTCCTCGCGCAGTCCCGTCGGCAGCGCGGCCAGCAGCTTCAGCCGGGCCGCCGTCACCTCCGCCGCGAGGCCCAGGTCGGCGGCGGGCCCGGGCAGTCCGGCGAAGAACAGCGCCCGTGCCTCGCCCTCACTCATCCCGGTCAGGCGGGTGCGATAGCCGTCGAGCAGCTGATAGCCGCCCCCGCGGCCCGGCTCCGCGTAGACCGGGACCCCGGCGGCCTGTAGCCGTGCCAGGTCACGGTAGGCGGTCCGGATGGATACCCCCAGCTCATCGGCGACCCCGCGCGCGGACATGCGGCCGCGGGATTGCAGCAACAACAGCAGCGACAGCAATCGACCCGCAGACATGGGCGCATTCTCCCCGGAAACCCTGACAGCCCCTGGCACACGGCTCCTCTAGCGTCAATGCACATCCGGCTCGGCCGAAGGGCCGGCCGGAAAGCCACACCCGAACACCCGAAGAAGAGCACCGAACAGGAGTTCCGCCGTGTCACCCACCGACCTCGTCGGCCGCCCAGCTGTGATCGAGCTTCGCCAGTACACGCTGCGTCCCGGCCGACGTGATGAGCTCATCGAGCTGTTCGACCGGGAGTTCGTCGAAACGCAGGAAGAGACCGGGATGGTCGTGCTCGGCCAGTTCCGGGACCTTGACGATCCGAACCGCTTCGTCTGGCTGCGCGGGTTCCCGGACATGACGGTACGGCACCGTGCGCTGACGGCCTTCTACGGCGGACCTGTCTGGGCCGAGCACGGTCCCCAGGCCAACGACACCATGGTCGACTCCGACGATGTCCTGTTGCTGCGGCCCCTGTCGGACGGGAGCGGCTTCGCCGTCTGCCCGCCCGAGCGGCCCCGGGCCGGTGCTCCGGCACCGGACCGGTTCGTGTCCGCCACCGTGTGGTCCTTCCCTCCCGGACGGCCCGACGGCATCGCACTCATCCGGGACGGCCTCCTCCCCGTGCTCCACAAGACGGGACCCGCGCCACTCGCCGTCCTGACCACCGAGACGGCGCACAACACGTTCGCCAGGCTGCCGGTCCGCACCGGAGAGAACGTCGCCGCGGTCTTCACCTCGTACCCCGACGAAAGTGCGTATCGCCGGCACCTCGCCGAAGTGCAGGACCACCCCCTCACCCGGGAGTTTCTGCCGGGTATCGAGAGCGAACAGACAGCGGCCCCCCGGACACTGCGCCTGGCGCCCACGGGCCGCTCGCTCATCTCCTGACTCCTCGGCCGAACCGGCCCCTACCAGCCGGCGGCGTCGGTGACGGCGCGGAAGAACCGTTGCGGTTCTTCCGCGATCCGGTTGCACACATACAGCCACCACTCGGTGCCGTAGACGATGTACTCCCGGGTGGGGTGGCCCTTGTCCCGCATGGCGGCAACCCGATCGGGGCCCAGTCCGAGCAGGGTCTCGACCTCCCACGGCGCGCCCTGGTCGTGCGCACGGCCGGCCAGCATCGGCTCCAGCGCATCGAGCATTGTCCAGTCGTGGGTGGCGAAGGAGCACAGGTGGCCACTGTCGACCAGGGCTTGGGCGTAGCTCAGATACGCCTCGTGCAGCTCGCGGCTGCCACGTGGATAGGCGATCGTCTCCGGCTCGAAGAATGATCCCTTGGCCAACCGGATCCGCCCCGGGCGGCGGAGCAGGACAGGCATGTCGTCGACAGTCCTGTGCAGCCGCGCCTGAATGGTGATCCCGACGTGGTCGAACTGCTCACACAGCGCCCCGTGAATGTCGAGGACCGCATCAGTGCGGTCCGATCCCTCCATCGAGATGACCATCTCCTGGCCCGCGGCGGCCGTCGCCTCGGCGATCCGCCGGCCGTTGCGCAGCGCCAACCCAGCGTCCATGGCGAGCCCGATGTGGGACAGGTCAAGCGAGACGGAGCAGTCGTGCCCGGCCGCGCCCAGGCGCTCACTCACGTCCACGAAAACGTCTGTCGCGGCGTTGGCGCGGTCGGCGTCGCGGCAGCTCTCACCCATGTAGTCCACGGTGGCGCGATGTCCGCGCTGGTTGGTCTCGGCAACCTGCGCCAGCGCTTCGGCCACCGTCTCGCCGGCCACGTACCGGCGGGCGATGCGCCGCGCCAGCGGGCCCAGCGTCGGATCGGACGGCACTTGCTCCTTGAGCTTCTCGTCGAGCGCCAACCGGCGGATGACGTCCGCGACTTGGGCAAAAGAGACGTCATCGCCGACCGTACCGGCTGCATCCTGCTGGCCCATATGCCACCTCATCACTGGGAACAGACGTGAGGCGACACTAACCGAACGTTCGGTCGGCATGCAAGATCGACGGCCGAGGCCTGGGTTGAGGTCTGGCTCGGCGCCTCGGATGCGGAAAACCCATCGCTTCCGCGCCGATGCTCCCGTAGGATGCGCGGGCTGTGGTGGGGGAGAGGCAGTTCGGAACGTGGCACCCAGGTCAGTGACGAGGGAGCAGTTGGCGAGTGCGGCGCGGGCCGCGCTGGGCGGCGGGCGGCGGCTGGTGGCGGCCCCGCGGGTGGCGGGCGGCAGTAAGAAGGGCGTCTACCGCCTGGTGATGGACGACGCGACGACGGCGATCGCCTACCTGTGGGACGACGCCGAGAACTACTGGCCGACGGCCGAGGGCGACGACGACCTCACCGACCCGTTCTCGCCCGGTCTCGGGCTCGGCCTGTTCGAGGCCGCGCACGCACGGCTGGATGCACTCGGCATCCGCGTCCCGGCAATCCGTCTCGTCGACCGCGACGGCGCCCACTGTCCGGCCGACCTCGCGATCGTCGAGGACATCCCGGGCGAGAACCTGGAGGAACTACTCGCGCGCGACCCACACGCGGCTGCCCCGGTCATGGCCCGGCTCGGGGAAGCCCTGGAGGCCATGCGGCGTCATCGGGTCCCCACGTACGGCAAGGTGGCCGTGGTGGACGGAGGAGGAACGTCGCGCGGGACGTCGTGTGAGGGAGTCGTCCTGGACCGTGCGCTGCGGGACCTCGCCGAGGGGGCGTCGCGTGATCCCCGGATCGTGGCAGCCCGCGACCGGCTGGAGGAGCGACTGCTGAGCCTGGCGGCCGCGGTGCGGCCGCGCGCGGAGTACGCAGTCGTGCACGGCGAACTGGGGCCCGACCATGTGCTGGTGGACGCGGGCGGGGACCCCGTGGCAATCGATATCGAGGGCTCGATGTACTTCGACGTCGAGTGGGAGCACGTCTTTCTGCAGATCCGCCTGCACGACGCCTACCGACCGCTGGCGGTGGACGGACTCGACGAGGACCGGCTGAAGCTCTACATGCTGGCACAGCGGCTCTCGCTGACGGCGGGGCCACTGCGGCTGCTCGACGGGGACTTCCCCGACCGGGCGTTCATGGCCGGCATCGCCGAGTACAACCTGAAGAAGACACTGGAACTGGTCCGCGCCTGAACGCCGCCCCTGGTGTCTCTCCTTTTGGAGTGCGATCAGCGCCTTGCCGTCGGCACGGCGCTTTGAAGGTCTGTGAGGTAGGCGGTGTCTCCCGCGACGACGGTGGCGGCGCAGGTGCCGGCGTCGCCGCAGCCGGCGATGTAGTCATCGCCGAGTTCGGCCTTGCGACGTACGAGTCGCGCAGCAGCCGCGACGGATCTGAACTCGGCGTTACGGTGACGGCGGTGGGGAGCCGATGGCCTCGTCGGTCGCGGCGTCCGGGTCGCCTTGGTCGCGGATCTGGCGGCGCCAGAGCGAGGGGCTGACGCCTCGGGCGCGCTTGAATGCCACGCTGAAGGCGAACGCGTCCTCGTACCCCACCTCGTGGGCCACTGCGGAGACGGTCGCCTCGGTGTCACGGAGCAAGTCCGCCCCCAAAGTCATTCGCCAGCCGGTGAGATAGGTGAGCGGGGGTTCGCCGGCCAGGGCTCTGAAGCGTGCGGCGAAAGCGGCGCGGGACATGCCGACCTTGGCGGCCAATTCGGCAACCGTCCACCGATGGGCGGGATCCTCGTGCAGCAGGCGCAGCGCGTCGCCGATCGCGGGATCGGCCAGCGCCTGGTACCAGGCCGGCGCCCCCTCTGAGCCGGCACACCATGCCCGCAAAGCCAGCACGAGCACAAGATCCAGCAGCCGGTCGAGGACGGCGTCCTGACCGGGTTCGTCGTGGGCGACCTCGGCGGCCAGTAGGTCCAGCGCCGCCCGGGTCCGCGGGCCGGAGGGCACGACTGCCAGCGGTGGGAGCATGTCCAGCAGGCGGTCGCCCACGTCGCCGCGGAGTTCGTAGGCGCCCCGGAGCATGATGGTGGCCCCGGGCAGACCGTCGCCGTACGTACGGGGCGCCAGGCTCCAGTGAGTGCCCGGCGCTTCTCCGTCCCCGTCGATGATGTGTTTCTTTCCTCCCTGGATCACGACCTGAGGTGGGGTGGAAGGGGCGTCGGCGATTGTGTACCGGCCGGGTGCGGTGATGAGGGCGATATCGCCGGCGGCGAGGCGTACCGGTGCGGTGTCCGCGTCATCGAGCCGTACCGAGGCGTGGCCGACGAGCGTGGTCACCACCGTGAGCGGTGGGGCGTCGGCGAAAGTCAGCGACCACGGAGGACGCTGGATCAGCTGCCTGACCAGCGCATTCCTGGCGCGGGCCCGGTGCAGCAGATCGCTGAGGACGTCCATGAGGTGAGATTAGACGATCGCAAAGGTGATGACGACGTTCTCCCATGGAACGTCTACGACGTCGTGGAGTTCTCTGGACGGCATGAACAACATCCTCGTCCTCGGCGGCACCGGCAAGACCGGCAGCCGCATCGCCCGGCGCCTGAAGGCCGCCGGCCGGCCGGTCCGCACGGCGTCCCGCACCAGCGGCGATATCTCCTTCGACCTGGACAGCCCGACGAGCTGGGCGCCCGCGCTCGACGGCGTCACCGCCGCCTACCTCGTGGAGCCCAACTTGCAGATGAACGCGGACCGCCAGGCGCGCATCCCCCGGTTCGTGACCGAGGCGGTGGCCGCGGGTGTGCGGCGGTTGGTGCTGCTGTCCGCCCCGCGCGCCGGCGAGGACGGCCACCCGCTGCATGCCGCCGAGCAGGCCGTGCGCGGCTCCGGTGTCGACTGGACCATCCTGCGCCCCAACTGGTTCTCGCAGAACTTCAGCGACGGCCCCTGGTCGCCCGGCATCCTCAACGGAACCCTGGCCCTGCCCACCGGCGACGGGCGCACGCCCTTCATCGACGCCGAGGACATCGCCGAGGTCGCCACGTCGGCGCTGACCGAAGACCGCCACCACACCCAGATCTACGAGTTGACCGGCCCACGGGCGATCGGCTTCGGCGAAGCGGCCGACCTCATCGCCAAGGCCACCGGGCGCACGATTCGACACGTCGACATCGCCCCAGATGCCTTCAGCGAGCGCCAGATCACCGCAGGTGTCTCACCCGATGTCGCACGACTGTTCACCGAACTCCTCGTGGCCATCGGCAACGGCTCGGGGGCCGCGCTCTCCGACGACGTGGAGCGAGCCCTCGGCCGGCGGCCCAGGACCTTCGAGAACTTCGTCACCGAGACCGCGGCCGCGGGCCGCTGGGACGAAAGTTCCCCCGCCTCGGCCGCGCGCCACTTCCTGAATCTCGCAGCGCCTCCCCGGTAGCCGTTGGGGAGGCGCCCGGGTCAGCGGCTGCGGCGTTCCGCGTTGGCCGTGACCGCCAGGGCGACGGCGGTCAGCAGGGACAACAGTGCCCAGGCCGGGGTGAAGCTGCCGGTGAGGTCGACCAGCAGGCCGAGCGTGGGCGGCACCGTGACGATGGCGATCTGGTTGACGGACATGGCCAGGCCCAGGGCGAAGCCGGTCTTGCCCGGTGGGGCCGCCTCGGTGACGTAGGCGACCCATGGGCCGTACCAGCCGAAACCGAAGAAGCCCAGCCAGACGAAGACGATGGAAGCGACGACCGGTGTCCGTCCGGCCGGTGTCATCAGCACGGCCAGCCCGGCGATCACGGCGACCATGCAGACCAGCACGATGGCATAGCGCCCGGTCCCGCTCCGGTCGCTCCAGGCCGCCAGGCAGATCCGACCCGCAACGCCCGCACCCTGGGACGCCACCAGGGTCAGGGCCGCCCGCCCGGCGCCCACCGATGACGCCTGGTGGAGGTGGAGCACCGTCAGGATGCCCACGCCGCACTGCACCGAGATCAGACTGGTCCCCGACAGCATGATCTTCACCGTGGACGGTTCACGGAGCATGCGCAGCCGGGCACGGAGCTGCGCCGCGAGCGAGTCCGACGGCTCCTTGCCCTGCGTCGGTGCGGGCGGTGCGGGCGGTGCGGGACGTACGGGCGGCCGACGGTAGCAGCCCATGAAGAGCGCGGCTCCGAACAGAGCGACGAAGCCACTGGTCAGCAGCGTCGCCCGCCAGCCGAACTCCTCCGCGACGAGCGGGAGTACGGCCGAGGCGAGCGCCGCACCCAGGGGCAGCCCGGCCTGCCGGATACCCATCGCGAAGCCCCGCTGTGACGCGTCGAACCAGGACGCCACCGACTTGCTCCCGCCCGGCTGGACGGTGCTGTATCCCGCGCCGACCACCAGCAGAGGCCCAGCAGGGCCGCGTATCCCGGCGCCAGGCTCCCCGCGCCCAGAGCCAGCGCGACCACGCCGGCCCCGATCCCGACCACCCAGCGCTCGTTGTAGCGGTCCAGCAGTTCGCCGGCCACCAGCAGCCCGGCCAGCGGCACGAGTTGGGCCGCCGAGACCAGCAGACCCAGCTGCGCCGTGCTCAGGTCCAGGGCGCGCTGAAGGTGGACGCCGAGCGCTCCGATGCCGCCCACGAAGAAGCCGGACGCGGCCTGGGTGAAGGTGGCGATGCCCAGCACGATCCAGCGATAACGCCACGGGTCGGGGGCCTGGGATCTGGCGCGTCCGGCGGTTTCTTGTGTCATGCCGGCCACACTGCTGTAATGGTCTGATGCGGCTCAACCCTTACGGCGAGGACGCGGTGAACCTGGCCGCGGACCTTGCCAACCGCCGGCCCGAGAGCGCGGATGAGCTGGCAGACCGCTGCCGCGCCGCCGGGCTCACACTGGAGTGCCCGGTGACGGAGGACGACCTCGACCGCGCCCAGACCGCACTGAACGCCTGGGAGCGGGTCGTCGACGCCGCCGGGGAGCAGGAGCGCGCCGAGCTGCTGAACCGGATGCTGGCCGAGGCCGCCGCCTACCCCCGGCTGACCTCCCACTCCGGTACGGGCTGGCATCTGCACTACCGGGATGCGGAACAGCCGCTCGGCTCCGTACTGTTCACGCTGTTCGCGGTCGGCACCGCACTGCATCTGGCGGGCCGGGGCATGCAGCGGCTGCGGCGCTGCGAGGTGACCGAGTGCGATACGGCCTTCGCCGACACCTCGCGCACCGGACGACAGCGCTACTGCTCACAGCGCTGCGCCAACCGTGACGCCGTCCGCAGGCACCGGGCACGAGCGGCGGTCACCTGACCGGCCTTGGGGGAGTCGGCGACGGCGGTCCTGCTCGGGCGGATAGTGACCCACGTCCCGCCCGAGGCACTCTTACTGCCCCAGGCGGCTCAGCGTATGCATGGCCTCGCGCTCGATGCGTGAAAGATCGCGGAGGACGGTGCCCGCCTGTACGAGGCACTGCGCATCGCCTGATTCACCGGCTTTTGTGATCAGTGCTGCGACTTCCGTCCACAGGGTGGCTGCCTCGGCGTACAGCTCGTGGCCGGTGCGCAGGTGGCTGCTGTCGAGGTGTTGGGCGCATTCGGCGAGGAAGTCGCGGTAGAGGTTACGGAACAGGGCGCCGCCCGTGCCCGCCTTCTCCATCAAGAGGGCGGCCTGCGGCAGGTCCCGCTGTGGGTTGTCGGTCCGCTGGAGCCATGTGCGTACCAGCTTGCCGGTCTTTTCGATGCCTCGGTGGCCGAGGTTGGCGATGGGCGGGTGGAGGAAGGCGTCGGCGCAGGCGGTGATGGCGGGAATGATCTGGCTCTGTGGGGAGGGCAGGTCGCTCGGGACGGTGAGGGTGAAGGACCGGTGTTTGGCGGTCATCGGGCCGCGCGCGGCCCTGGCCTGGGCAAGGCTGGTCAGGCCGGTGGATACCGTTCCGCCCTGCTGGTCGGTGTCCATCAGATAGGCGTCGCGGTCGTCGTAGCCGTACATGGCGACGACATGACCGCCGAAGTGCACCTTCGAGGCGAAATAGTCCAGGTGGTAGCTGTCGAGCTGAAGTCCGACGGGGTGGCCGGCGTCGATGGAGGACACCACGTTCTGCCATGCCTTGCGGGGGGAGGCGGTCTCCTGGACCAGGAGTTCCAGCCCGAGCCGGGTGGCCAGGTTTGTGGTGAGGTCGAAGGGCCTGACCCGTCCTCCGAGGAAGGGGAAGCCCATGTTCTTGCTGTCCCAGTAGATGAAGGACAGACCGGAACCGAGGCCGAAGAGCATGGGCTCGGACAGATCGAGTCCCTGGTGCCGCAACAGCACCCCGAGAGCCGTCGTCTCGCAGTGCTGCGTACGGCGGGCATCAATGTCTATCACCGTGGTCATGCCGTGCTTTCCTGGGTGGGGATGATCAGCCGGGTCCTTCGTTTTGTACGCCACCATGGTGGACTCTCCCACGGTGGGAGAGTCCAACGATCACCCCCCGGCCACCGTGGAGGTCGGGGTGTTGAGGATGGCGTCGAACGCCTCGAGGATGGGGGTGTGCAGGTAGGCGCTCTGTATCCGGATGCGGTCGGGGCCCTGGGCAACGGCGGCGCTGTCGTGGGCTTCCGGGCGTGCCTGGTGGAGGTCGGCGATGCTGAGCCCGAGTTCGGCATCGGCGAAGGCGGCCTCGATGCTTCCCGGCTCGGGCGGCTCAAGCGCGGTGGCGTCGATGGCGAAACCGAAGCGTGCGTTCTCGTCGCGGCGCATGTCCGCGGTGTCTCCGGTGGTGCTTGTCAGGCCGAGGGCGACGTACTCGTCGCCGAGCGCTCGGTGCAGGTGCTGTCCCATCGGGAGCCCCGTGAGGTGGCCGTCGAAGGAGACCGATGTCTTCTGGATATGGGCGTTGTGAGCCGCCAGCACCACGCGCGTGCCGGGCTCGAAGCGCTCCAGGTGCCAGAGGACCGACTCGGCCATGTAGACGTCCCGGGCCGAGGTGTCGGCGGTCAGCCCCTTGCCGGCGAAGAGGCCGGCCATGGCGCGGAAGGTGTAGTCGCCGCGGCAGGCGCCTTCGAGGCGTCGCAAAGCGATGTCGTAGCTCTGCTGGTCGCCGCGGGAGACGTACAGCGGTTCTACGGAGCGGAAGCGGATGAGCAGGCGCATCAGGGTCGCGCTGAGGGTGTCCTGTTCGGCGGTGGCGAGGCGGGCCCACGCGGGCGCGGCGTCGGCCGCGGAGCCACCGGCGAACGTTTCGGCGATCCGCATCGCCGTCTGGACCATCGGCAGGGCTTCGGGATCGATGTGGCATAGGTAGTCGGCGACCGGGGCCAGGGCGGGAAGCAGGGACCCACCGGCCGCCGGGATGTCGATACCGGCGAAACGCACCGGTGGTGAGGGTGTGCGGTTGTGCCGGCGCATCCAGCGCAGTGGCTCATCGACTCCGACGGGGATCGTTGCGGCGAGGTGGGCCGTCAGGTCGTCGTCCGTCCCCTCGCCCTGGGCCCATGCGTCGAGGAGGAACCCTTCGCCGAAGCCGTATTCGAAGGCCAGGACGGTGAAGCCGCAGCGTTCGACCAGGAACCGCAGGATGCGCTCGCGCAGGACGGCGAACTCGTTGATGAAGTGGGAGCTTTCGCCGATCGCGACGACGCGGGCCTCGCCGATGATGGCGCGCAGCGGCTCCAGGTCGTCGAGCGGCGCATCGGGGTCGAGGTGGGTGAGGGGGACGGCATGGGCGCGAAGCCAGTCGGCGAACGGGTTGTGGTGGGGCGAAGCAGGCATGCTGACAGCTCGATTCTTGGCGCAGGAGCGTGGATGGATTGCCGATGCCGATGCCGACGTCCGCAGGGCCGGTCGTCCGCGGAGCCGGTCGTGCGACGGTTCAGCGGTCCGTCGACCTGTCGGGCGGTGTGTGCCCGGGCGCCGCGTTCTCCAGGTCGTCGACGCTGCCGGACATGATCGTGCGGATGTGTTCGGTGATGTGCTGGCGCGGCCAGTCCCACCAGGCCACGGTCAGGAGGCGGTTGATGTCCTCGTCGCTGTGGCGGCGGCGGATGAGACGGGCGGGGTTGCCGCCGACGATCCCGTAGTCGGGGACGTCGTCGACGACGACCGAGCCGGAAGCGATGATCGCTCCGTGGCCGATACGGACGCCGGGCATCACCATGGCCCGGTACCCGAACCAGACGTCATGGCCCACCACGGTGTCACCCCGTCCGGGCAGGTCGGCGATGAGGTCGAAGTGCTCGGCCCAGGAGCCGCCCATGATGGGGAAGGGGAACGTCGAGGGGCCGTCCATGCGGTGGTTGGCGCCGTTCATGATGAACCGCACGCCCTCGCCCAGCGCGCAGAACTTCCCGATGACCAGCTTTTCCGGCCCGTAGTGGTACAGCACGTTGCGGGTCTCGAAGGCGGTCGGGTCATCGGGATCGTCGTAGTAGGAGAACTCTCCGACCTCGATCAGCGGCGAGGTGATCAGCGGCTTCAACAGCACCACCCGCGGCTGCTCGGGCATCGGATGTACGACGGTCGGGTCGGCGGGGACAGATGGCATGACGAATCGCTTCCTTTCCGAAGGGGTGTCCGCGGGTCCGGTGGACCTCAGGCCCTGGCGGCGGACGTCGGAGTCGGCCGCATGGCCAGGTGGGTGCCCTGCCAGCGCCGGCGCAGCCGACGATCGTGGCTGACGATGACGAGGGTGCCGTCGTACCCGGTCAGAGCGGTTTCCAGCTCCTCGACGAGGGCGGGCGACAAATGGTTGGTGGGTTCGTCGAGCAACAGGACGTCTGACGGCTCACTGAGCAGTCGCGCCAGGGCGAGACGCTGCAGCTGCCCGGTGGACAGCCGGCCGACCGGCACCGTGAGCTGTTCGCGGTCGAACAGGCCGAGGGACAGCAGCCGTTCGGCATGTCCGGCGGGCTCTCCCGCCCGTCCACGGGCGAAGGCGGCCAGCACGGTCTCGTCCGGCTTCCCGGGCCGCGGCTCCTGGGGGAGGTAGCCGACCCTGGCGCGGCGGGTGACGCTTCCGCTGTCGGGGGTGACGTCCCCGGCCAGTACGCGGAGCAGGGTGCTCTTGCCCGCTCCGTTCGGCCCCGTGACCAGCAGGCGCTCGCCCGCCTTGACGGTGACGCTCGTGCGGTCGAGCCGGTCCGTGACGGCGATGTCGACGGCGTCGAGTACGGCGCCCTGCAGACGGCGGGCCCGCAGTACGGGGGTGAAGCGCAGCGGCTCCGGCGGGGGCGGGACCGGGTCGGCGAGGAGGCGGCGCAGCCGTTCCTCGGCGTTGCGCACCCGGCCGGCCAGCGACTGCTGCACCCGGCCGGCCGCCCGGTCGTAGGCCATCTTGTTGCCGTCCTTCATCGGTCGGCCGGGGGCCACCTGGCGGGCGGTGGTCGCGGCGGCCTCGCGGAGCCGGTCGATGTCGGCCCGCCACTGGTCGTACGCCTGGGCCCAGCGCTGCCGGGCGGCGGCCTTCTCGGCGAGGTAGCCGGTGTAGCCGTTGCCGTATCGGACGACGCGGCGCCGGTCGGCGTCCACCTCCAGCAGGCTGGTGGCGACACGTTCGAGGAAGACCCGGTCGTGGGAGACCGTCACCGTGGTGCCCCGCCGGGTGCGCAGGTGTTCTTCCAGCCAGCTCAGGGCGGCGTCGTCGAGATGGTTGGTCGGCTCGTCGAGCAGCAGCACCTCCGGCGCGGCCGCCAGTACGGCGGCCAGCCGCAATCTGACCCGCTCTCCGCCGGACAGGCTGCCCACCGTACGGTCACGGCCCACAAGACCCAGGCCGAGACCGTGCAGAGCGCGTTCCACCCGGGCGTCGGCGTCGTAGCCGCCGCGCAGTTCGAAGACCGTCATCAGCTCGCCGTATTCGGCCATGCCCGACTCGTCGCCGTCGGCCATCGCGGCCTCCAGACGGCGCATTCGCCGCTCGACGGTGCGTAGCTCGCTCAGGGCCCGGTCGATGATCTGCTGGACGGTGGTCTGCGGCTCCATCCGCTCGTTCTGGGCGAGATAGCCGACGCCGCCGGTGGCCTGGACGACGACTTCGCCCTGATCGGGCCGTTCACGCCCGGCGAGCAGGCGCAGCAAGGTGGTCTTGCCTGACCCGTTCTCACCGATGATCCCGGTGCGCTCGCCCGCGGCGAGCGAGCAGGTCACCGAGTCAAGAACGAGCCTGCCGTTGAAGGACTTGCTGACGGCGAGCGCGGTGATCTGTGTAGGCATACGGAGACTCCAAAGCATTCGAGAACGAGGAGGCGGCTGTCGAGGGCCGCGCGGCCGGGCGAACGCTTTGGAAGAGCATTGATCACTCCACTAGTGCGACAACTGATGCATTAAGATGCTGCCACAAGGCTGTCCCCTGAGCAAACGGACTTCCAGTGATCACTCCCACAGACTCAGAACCAGAACCAGAACCAGAACCGGAAGACACCCGGCCGCCGCCGACCCGACGCCGTCCCGGGGGCCGCACCGCCCGTGTCCGTACGCAGGTGCTCGACGCGGTCCGCGCGGAGCTCGGCGAACACGGTTATGACGGGCTCACCATGGACGCCGTCGCCGCCCGCTCCGGCGTGCACCGCACCACGGTGTACCGGCGCTGGGGGGATGTCGGCGGCCTGCTCGCCGACGTTCTGGACGCGGCGAGCGACGACGACTGGCGGCCACCGGACACCGGGTCACTGGAAGGCGACCTGACAGCGCTGAACCAGGAGATCCAGACAGCCATGGCCGCACAGCCGCCGATCATGGCGGCGCTGATCGCCGCCTCGTTCCGCTCGGAGAAAGCCGCCGAGGCCCAACAGCGGCTCTGGGAGGACCGGTACGCCCGCTGCGAGATCGTCGTCAGCCGTGCCGTCCGGCGCGGCGACATCCCGCCGGGAACCGACGCCCGGCGGCTGCTCATCGCCGCCACCGCGCCGCTGTACCACCAGCTGGTGCTCCTCCGCACACCACACGACCCGCAACTGCCCCGCCACGCGGCCAGAACCGCCGTCCTCGCCGCAGCCGCGGGCGCCTTCGCCGAGCCTGAGCCTGAACCCGAGTCCGAGCCTCCGTCAGCGAAGGGCACCTGAGGCCCGCGGTCCAGCCGGAGAGGCGTCGATGGTCTCGTCGACCAGGCCCCAGCGCAGTGCCTCGACGGCCGTGAGAGGGGTGCGGGACAGGGCGAGGTAGGCGGTGCGTTCCCGGCCGATACGGGGCGGGAGGCTCGCTGTTCCCCCGGCGCCCGGGATCAGGCCCATGCCCGTTTCTGGCAGGCGGATCACGGTGTCCGGAGCCGCCAGGACACGCCCCGCGAACGCCGCCAGCTCGATGCCCGCTCCCACGCACGCGCCGTGCAGATGGGCGGTCACCTTGGGCCCGCACCGCTGGAGCAGAGCCGCCGGGCTGCGGTGTACGCGCACCCGGTGTGCCTCGGCGGGATCCCGTGCGGTGCCGAACTCGGCGAGGTCGCCCCCGCCGCAGAACGCAGGCCCGCGGCCATGCAGATCGACCCCGGCGATCGACGGGTCGGCCACCGCGACCTCCAGGGCCTCGCACAGGGCGTCACGCGTGGCCGCGTCGACGGCGTTGCGTACCCAGGGGCGGTCCAGTGCGACGGCCAGACGGTCGCCGTCCCGCCGGAGTCGGACCGGCTCGGTGGCGGGACGGGGAGGGCGGCGGCGGGCTGAGGCGAGCCAGGCGCGGAAGCCGGCGCCGCCCTGGAGGGTCGAGTAGGCGAGGGATTCGACCAGCAGCCGGTCGGGTGGCGGGAGTACGGCGCCCATGCGGAGCACCTGGACCAGGGCGATACAGGCGGCGGGTTGCCGGGTGACGTTGTCTCGGAGGCGCCGGGCGGTGGCGTGGGGATCCGGGCACGACACCCAGGGCCGTGGCGCGCCGGGGGCGGCGGTCAGCAGGACGTCGAACTCCCCGGTGACGGCCTTCGGCTGTGCCGCCATGCCCACCAGTACCCGGTCCCGGCCGGGTGGTGGCGATGTCGAGCGGTTGAGGTCGAGGTCGACCAGGCGGAACGGCGATTCCATGACCACCGGAGTGTAATCTTGCGTCACGCTGGAAGAGAAGAGGGTTTTCTGAATGAAGAACGCCGCTCTCGACGTCACGATCGGCCACATCAGCCGCTGGATGGCCGACGCGGACCCCTTTCTCGGCCCGCTCCGCGCGGTCGTGGCGGACCTGACCGACCGCACCGGCGTCCCCGTCGACCTGCCCACCGCGCTCTTCCTCCGTGCACACCTGGCCGGATTCACGCCGCCGGGCCGTACGTCGGCGAACGGCACCTGTCGGCTCCTCGAAACCGCCGACGGCTGGGCCGCCGTCAACCTGGCCCGCCCGGACGACCACACCGCCCTCCCGGCCCTGCTCGCCCTCCTCGGCGACCGGCAGCGGACGGCACCGGACACCGACCTGCCCACGGCCGCCCGGAAGACCACGGCCCGCCAACTCGCCCGCAGCGCACAGACGGTGGGCATCGCGGCGGCCGCACTCGGATCGGACGGCAGCGACAACCGTGCCCCCGTACGCACCCGGCTCCACGGGGAGCGACGGCCGCGCCCGCTCGCGGGCCTGCGCGTCGTCGACCTGTCCGCGCTGTGGGCCGGGCCGCTGTGCGCGCAGCTGCTGGGGCTGGCCGGGGCGCATGTGACGAAGGTGGAGAGTACGGGACGGCCTGACGGGGCACGGTCCGGACAGCCGGAGTTCTACTGCCGGCTGCACGACGGGCACGGGCACCTGGTGCTGGACTTCGCCTCCGGCGCGCTCGCCGAAGTCGTCTCCGAGGCCGACATCGTCATCGAAGCCTCGCGGCCGAGGGCCCTCAGACGGCTCGGGGTGCACGCCGAGGAGTTCCTGGCCGCGCGTCCCGGCCGGGTCTGGGTGGGGATCACCGGATACGGCCGCGATGACGGCCGGATCGCCTTCGGCGACGACGCGGCGGTCGCGGGCGCCCTGACCGGCCTGGACGCACGGGGCAACCCCGTGTTCCTCGGCGACGCGCTCGCCGATCCCGTGACCGGACTGTACGCCGCCCACGCCGTCGCCCGCTCCCTCGCCGCCGGGGGCGGGGAGTTGCTGTGCGTGTCCATGGCGGCCTGCGCCGCCGCGCTCGCCGACTCCCGCGTACGGCCGTGCTGATCCGGGACGTCGAGGTCGAGGGCCGCACCGGAGTGGACGTCCGCGTCGGCGCGGACGGGCGGATCGCCGAGATCGGGCACCGGCTGGCGGGGGAGGAGTGCGTGGCCGGGCGGGGCGGGGCACTGCTGCCGGGCCTGCACGACCACCATGTCCACCTGGCCGCCCTGGCCGCCGACGCCGCCTCCGTCCGCGTCGGCCCCGCCGACGTACGCGGACGCGACAGGCTTGCCCAGGCGCTGCGGGGCGGGGCGCCCGGACAGTGGGTGCGGGCCGTCGGCTACCACGAGAGCGTCGCGGGAGAGCTCGACCGCCGGACGCTGGACGCCCTCGTTCCCGACCGGCCGGTCCGGGTGCAGCACCGCAGCGGGGCCATGTGGTTCCTCAACAGCCCGGCACTGCGGGCGGCGGGGCTGGACGACGCCGGCGACGGGCGGTTGTGGCGGGAGGACGAGCGGCTGCGAGACTCCGTACCGCCCGTTCGGCTCGATCTGGAGCGCGTGGGCCGACGGGCCGCGCGTCTCGGCGTCACCGGGTTCACCAACGCCGACCCGAACCCCGCCCCCGGACTGGCCCGGACGCTGTCGGTGCTGCCGCAGCGGCTCGTCGTCATGGGCGTCGAAGCCCCGGCGAATACGGGTGTCGACGCCCCGGTGAAGATCGTGCTCGACGACCCGACCCTGCCGGCCCCCGCCGACCTGGCGGCCACGGTGGCCGGGATACGCCCCCGGCCGGTCGCCGTGCACTGCGTCACCCGCGTACAGCTGCTTGTGACCCTGCTCGCCCTCGACGAGGCGGACCCGGTCGCGGGCGACCGTATCGAGCATGGATCGGTGATCCCGGTGGAGACGATCCCCTGGATCCGGCGGCTGGGCGTGACGGTGGTGACCCAGCCGCACTTCCCGGTGGAGCGCGGCCGCGAGTACGCCGCCGATGTCCACGCCGACGACCGGGCCCACCTCTACCGCTGCCGCACCCTGGCCGAGGCGGGCGTCCCGCTCGCCGCCGGCACCGACGCGCCGTACGGCACCCACGACCCGTGGGCGGTGATGCGGGCCGCGGTCACCCGGGAGGACGGGGAGGGCACCGAGCCTCAAAACGCGCTGCGGCTCTTCCTCGGTCGCGCGCAATACCCCGCCCACGTACGGAAGTTGAGGGTGGGCGCGGCGGCCGACCTGTGTCTGCTCCGCGCACCCCTGCGCGAGGCGCTGGACGCGCTGTCCGCCGATGTCGTACGGGCCGCGTACATCGGCGGGCAAGAGATCACCCCATGAGCCGTCGCCTCAGACGCTGTACCCGCCGTCCACGCCCAGCGCCTGGCCGGTGATGAACCCGGCGCGCTCCGAGGCGAGGAACGCGACCGCCTCCGCGATGTCCTCCGCCCGGCCGAACCGGCGCAGCGGGATATTGCGCCGGGTGACGGCGAGTGCGTCCTCGTCGAGTTCGCCGGAGTCGATCAGCCGGGCCGCGATGCCGTCCGTGAGCATGCCGGGGGCGACGCAGTTGACGCGGACGCCGTACCGCCCCTCCTCGGCGGCGAGGGCGCGCGCCACCGCCTCGACCGCTCCCTTGGCGCCCGACGACAGCCCGTCGCGGACCGGGAAGCGGCGGGTGGCGACCGTCGTCACGGCGACGACGCTGCCCCGGCTCTTCCGCAGCAGCGGCAGCGCGGGATGGACGAGGTTGAAGAACCCCACCGCGTCGGCCTCCAGTTGGGCACGGTACTCAGCGGGCGTGACCCTGCTCAGATGCCTCATCGGGACGTGCGGCCCGGCCGCGTACACCAGCGTGTGCAGACCGCCGCCCGCCGCGGCGGTTTCGGCGACGGCCCGCGCGGTGGCCGCCTCATCGGTGAGGTCCACGCGCACGGAGCCTGCGTGGCGGCCGTACGCCGTCACCTCGCCGACGAGGGCGTCCGCCGCTTCCTTGTTCGACCGGTAGGTGAAGGCGACGCCGCTGCCGCGCTCCGCGAGGAGCCGGACGACGGCCGCTCCGATGCCGCCGGTGCCGCCCGCGACGAGGGCGACACCCGGCCGGTCGGCGAAGTCGTGCAAGTCGTGCACGGACATGGCTCACAACCCCAGGGACTTGGCGATGATGACCTTCATGACCTCACTGGTCCCGGCGTAGATACGGGTGATGCGCGCGTCCGCGTACAGCCGCGCGATCGGGTACTCCAGCATGTAGCCGTATCCGCCGAAGAGTTGAAGACATCGGTCGACGGCACGGGCTTGCACTTCCGTGCAGAACAGCTTGACCTTCGCGGCGTCGGCGCCGCGGAGCCGACCGTCGACCAGGTCGAGCACGGCACGGTCGAGCATGGCCTGCGCGGCCTCGACCTCGGTGGCCACGGCGGCGAGTTCGAACTTCGTGTTCTGGAAGGACGCGACCTGCGTCCCGAACACCGTGCGCTCCTTGACATACGCGATCGTGGCATCGAGCGCCGCCCGGGCCTGCGCCACCGAGCCGACCGCGACCGTCATCCGCTCCTGCGGCAGATTGCGCCCCAGATACTCGAACGCCCTGCCTTCCTCGCCGAGCCGGTTGGCCACCGGCACGCGCACGTCGTCGAAGGCCAGCTCCACGGTGTCCTGCACCTTGATGCCCATCTTGTCCAGGACCCGCCCGCGGGTGAACCCGGGCATACCGTCCTCCACCACCAGCAGCGTCAGCCCCGCCCGCCGGTCGCCGGGGTCGGCCGATGTGCGCGCCACCACGATCACCAGGTCGGCCAGCAGTCCTCCGGTGATGAAGGTCTTGGCCCCGTTGAGGACGTAGGTGTCCCCGTCGCGTACGGCGGTCGTACGGATCCCCGCCAGATCGGAGCCGGTGCCGGGCTCGGTCATCGCGATGGCGGTGAGCAGCTTGCCGGAGGCGAGCCCGGGGAACCAGCGCTCGCGCTGTCCGGCGTCGGCGTAGGCGAGGAAGTAGGGGAGGATGACATCGAGTTGGGTGCGTACGGTGCCCAGGGTGACCAGTGCGCGGGCCGCTTCCTCCTGGAGCACGACGTTGTAGCGGTAGTCGGGCCGGCCGCCCCCGCCGTACTCCTCGGGGACGGCCATGCCCAGCAGGCCCAGCGAGCCGAGCTGTTCGAAGAACGAGCGGGGCAGCCGCCCGGCCTTCTCCCACTCCGCGTAGTGCGGCACCACCTCCTTCGCCACCACGTCCCGCACCAGCTCCCGGAACGCCTCGTGGTCGGCGGTGAAGACATCGCGTCGCACGTCAGCCACCCCCTCAGTCCGCGAGTTCGACGAGGGTGGCGTTCGCGGTGCCGCCGCCCTCGCACATGGTCTGCAAGCCGTAGCGGATGCCGTGCGCGCGCATGTGGTGGATCATGCGCGTCACCAGGACCGCCCCCGAGGCGCCGAGCGGATGGCCGAGCGCGATGGCGCCGCCGAGCGGGTTGAGCCGCTTCGGGTCGGCCCCGGTCTCGGCGAGCCAGGCCAGCGGTATCGGGGCGAAGGCCTCGTTCACCTCGAAGACCCCGACCTCCGAAAGCGCGATTCCTGCCTTCCGCAGCACCTTCTCGGTCGCCGGGACAGGGCCGGTGAGCATCAGCACCGGGTCGGATCCGACGACCGCGCCCGCGCGGTACCGGACCAGCGGGGTGAGCCCCAGCCCGCGTGCCTTCTCGGCGCTGGTGACCAGCAGGGCCGCCGCTCCGTCGGAGATCTGCGAGGCGTTGCCCGCGTGGATCACCCCGTCCTCCTGGAACGAGGGCTTGAGCTTCGCCAGCGTCTGGACGCTTGTGCCCCGCCGTATCCCCTCGTCGGCGGAGACCCCCGCCACGGGCACGATCTGTGCCTCGAACGCCCCGGCGTCCTGCGCGGCGGCCGCCCGCTCGTGCGAGAGCGCGGCGTACGCGTCGAGCCGTTCCCGCGAGAAGCCCCACTTCTGCGCGATCTTCTCCGCCGAGACCCCCTGGTTGAAGGAGAAGTCCTGGTACCGGGCGAGGACCCGCGGGCCGTACGGAATTCCGCCCGCCTTGGCGGCCCCCAGCGGCACCCGGCTCATGACCTCGACCCCGCCCGCCACGACCACGTCCTGCTGGCCCGACAGGACCGCCTGCACGGCGAAGTCGAGCGCCTGCTGGCTGGATCCGCAGGCCCGGTTGACCGTCGTCCCCGGGATGGTCTCCGGCCAGCCCGCCGCCAGCACCGAGTAGCGGCCGATGTTGCTCGACTGGTCGCCCACCTGGGACACACAGCCCCAGATCACATCGTCGACCACGTCCGGGTCGATCCCCGTCCGCTCGGCGAGCGCGCCCAGCACGGCCGCCGACAGGTCCGCCGCATGCGTGCCGGCCAGTCCGCCGTCGCGTTTTCCGACGGCGGTGCGGACCGCACCCACGATCACCGCTTCCCGCGTCACGTCTTGTCCTCCGATCGTCCGGCTGTCCGTCCCGGCCCCGCCCAGCGGCCGGTGAAATGGGCGTCGCGCTTCTCGGCGAACGCCGCGTACGCCTCCGGGACGTCGGCGGTGGCGAAGTTCACCGCCTGCGCCCGGGCCTCGCTCGCCAGCGCCTCACGCAGGGTGTGGTCGGCGCCCTCGTTCAGCAGCGCCTTGGTCTGGGCGAGCGCGACCGGGGCGCCGGCCACCAGACGTGCGGTGAGGCCGTCGACGAAGGCGTCCACCGTGCCGGCGTCCACCACCCAGGTCACCAGGTTCAGCGCGCGGGCCTCCTCGGCGTCGATCGTCTCCGCGAGCAGCGCGAGCCGTTTGGCCTGCTGGAGTCCGACGAGTCTCGGCAGCAGCCAGGAGCCGCCGCAGTCCGGGGAGAGCCCCCGCCGCGTGAAGATCTGCGCGAACCTCGCCTCCTCGGTGGCCACCACCAGATCGCAGCCGAGCGCCAGGTTCCAGCCCGCGCCCACCGCGACTCCCGTCACCTTGGCGACCGTCGGCACCGGAAGCTCGTGCAGCGCCAGCGTCACCTCGGTCAACGTCCGCATGCGATACAGGGGATGGGCACCGCTGACCCCCTGGGAGATATCGGCGCCCGAGCAGAAGGCGCCGCCCGCGCCGGTGAGCACGAGCGCCCGCACCGAGCGGTCCTCGCCCGCCGCGACAAGCGCCGCGCGCAGCGCCTCCCACAGCTCGGCGTCGATCGCGTTCTTGCGGTGCGGCCGGTTCAGCGTCAGGGTCCGGACGCCGTCGGCGTCACTCGTCAGCAGAACGGTCACCGCACCGCCCCCTGTTCGCGCAGGTCGGCGATCTCCTCGGCCGGGAAGCCCAGTTCGGCGAGCACGGCGTCCGTGTGCTCCCCGAGTGCGGGTACGGCGCCCATCGGCGGCTCATGACCGGCGATGACCGGAGGCGGCAGCAACGCGGGCACCGGCCCGCTGGGTGTGTCGATCTGCCGCCAGCGGTCCCGGGCGGTCAGCTGGGGGTGGGCCAGGACATCGCGCTGGGTGTTGTAGCGGGCGTTGCCGATTCCGGCGGCATCCGCGCGGGCCTGGACGTACGCCAGATCGTGCCGCGCGCACCAGGCCGCGATCTCGGCGTCCAGGACGGACCGGTGCTCCACCCGGCGGGCGTTGGTGCGGAACCGCTCGTCGTCCGCAAGATCGGGCCGGTCGAGCAGTTCCCGCGCCAGCCGCTGCCACTCGCGGTCGTTGGTGGTGCCGAGCACGACCGTCTGCCCGTCGGCGGTGCGGTAGGCACCGTACGGCGATACGGCAGGCGAGCTCATGCCCAGCGGCTGCTGCTCGACGCCGGAGTGCCGGGTGTACGTCAGGGGATACCCCATGAGTTCCGTCATGGTGTCGAACAGGCTGACCGCCACGGAGGCGGTCGGGTGTCCGCGCCCCTTGCCGTACAGCAGCGCCATGACCGACAGGGCGGCGTACAGGCCACCGCACACATCCGCGACCGGCGGGCCCGGCTTGGCCGGCGCCCCGGGGCCGCCGGTCACCGCACACGCCCCCGACTCGGCCTGGACGAGCAGATCGTAGGCGCGCTTATGGGACAGCGGGCCACCGGGCCCGTACCCGTCGATCTCGACGGCGATCAGGCCGGGGTGGCTCACCTCCAGGTCGGCGGGGGAGAGACCCAGCTTGACCGTGGTGCCGGGCGTGAGGTTGGAGACCAGGACGTCGGCGCGGTCCAGCAGCCGGTGCAGCACCGCCGACCCGGCCGGGGCTTTGAGGTCCAGGGCGACCGACTCCTTGCCCCGGTTGACCCATACGAAGTGCGCCGCGAGGCCGCCTACGACATCGTCGTAGTGCCGGGCGAAGTCGCCGCCCTCCGGGTTCTCCACCTTGATCACCCGGGCGCCGAAGTCACCGAGCGTACGGGTGCACATGGGAGCCGATACGGCCTGTTCCAGCGCTACCACCGTGACCCCGCTCAGCGGGCCGCCCATCTCAGCGCGCCCCGGGCGCGAACCGCGCGCGCAACTCGTGCTTGAGGACCTTCTGGCTCGCGTTGCGCGGGAGTTCGGCCACGAATCGCACATGCCGTGGCACCTTGAAGTTGGCCATGTGCTCCCGTGCCCAGGCGATGACGCCCTCCTCGGTGAGGTCGGCGCCCGGTCCCGGTACGACGAAGGCGCAGCCCACCTCGCCGAGCCGCGCGTCCGGTACGCCGATCACGGCGACCTGGGCGACGGACTCGTGGCCGAGCAGCAGCTTTTCGATCTCGGCCGGATAGGCGTTGAACCCGCCGACAATGAACATCTCCTTCTTGCGGTCGACGATGACGAGGTTGCCGTCCGCGTCGAGGTGCCCGATGTCGCCGGTGTGCAGCCGGCCGTCGGCGTCGATCGTCCCGGCGGTGGCCTCGGGGTCGTCCCAGTAGCCCCGGGTCACGTTGTAGCCGCGCACCAGGATCTCCCCGTCCTGCCCCGGTGGCACCTCGCGTCCCGAGTCGTCGGCGATACGGACCTCGACGTCCGGGATCGGGCGCCCGGTGGTCCGGGCCACCGCCGCCTCCGTATCGCCGACGCGGGTGGTGGTCACCAGCGCGGTCGACTCGGTCAGGCCGTAGGCGCTCAGCACGATGTCGAAGGACAGGTCCTTCTTCATGGCGTGGATGAGGGATTCGGGGATGGTGGCACCGCCCGTCATGGACACGCGCAGGGACGACAGGTCGTACGCCTGCCGGTCGGGGTGGTTCAGCAGGTCGTGAAAGATGGTGGGCGGGCCGAGCAGAATGCTGACCCGTTCCTTCGCGATGATCTCCAGCGCACGTCCGGCGTCGAAGACGGCCATCGGGATCACGGTCACCCCGTGCAGGAAGGAGGCCAGCCAGCCCGCCTTGTAGCCGAAGCAGTGGAAGAACGGCGGGATGACCAGGAAGCTGTCGGAGGCGTCGAAGGTGTACTCCGTGGACATCCAGCCGTAGGCGCGCAGCGACTGTCCGTGGGTGAGGATCACGCCCTTGGGATGGCCGGTGGTGCCGGAGGTGAACATCACGTCGCTGATGTGGTCCGGGGTGAGGCGGTCGATGGACTCGTGGGCCGCCGCGGCCGGCAGTTCGTCCCCGAGCAACAGAAAATCCCATGGTCGCCCCGGTTGGGGGAGTGACACGGTGGTGCGCAGGGCGGGCAGCTCGGGGTCGGCCCGCCTCAGCTCGGCGAGGTAGTCGGTGCCGAGGAAGGAGCCGGCCGCGAACAGGGCCTTCGCACCGGACCTGCGCAGGATGTAGGAGAGCTCCCGCGCCTTGAAGCGCGTGTTGAGCGGTACGACGACACCCCCGGCACCCTGGATGCCGAGGGCCGCCACGATCCACTCGGCCGAGTTCGGGCCGCACAGGCCGACCCGGTCACCCGGCCCGATGCCCAGCGCGAGCGCCGCCTTCACGGATCGCACCATCAGGGCTTCCAGCTCCCGGAAGCTCAGCCGCAGCTCGCCGTCGACGAGAGCCGGGGCGTCCGCGAACCGCCGCGCGGCCACTGCCACCACGTTCGGGATGCTCTGGAACTCCTGGTCGTGTCGCATATCGGGACTCCGTTCAACGGCGGCCGTCGCCGGGCAGGCCCAGCAGCCGCTTGGCGATGATGTTCCGCTGGATCTGGGACGTCCCGCCGTACACGGACGCGGCCCTGGAGTAGAGGTAGTCCCCGAAGACCTCGCCGCCCTCCCCGTCCCCGTACAGCTCCTCGGGGAACACCTTCAGCGCCGTCTCGTACAGCCTCTGCTCGGTCCGGGTCATCAGCAGCTTGTCGACGGACGACTTGGGGCCCGCGGCCTGCCCGGCGAGCCGTTCGGCGGTGCGGCGGCGGGCGTGGGCGACGAGGACCTGGTAGTCGACGACGCACCGCCCGATCTCCGACAGCAGCCCGTCCGGGAGGCTTTCGCGGTGCTCGTGGGCGCGGCGGCGCAGCCGTTCGATCAGCAGGCCGTACTTCGACAGATGCCCGGTGTCCAGGGCGTTGCGCTCGTACGACACCGTCGTCATGGCCAGCGGCCAGCCGTCGCCCTCGGCGCCGATCCGCTCGGACTCCTCAAGGCGTACGCCGTCGAGGAACAGCTCGCAGAACTCGTCGTCGCCGTTCGCGGCCCGCAGCGGCCGTACGGTCACCCCGGGGCGGTCGAGGGGCAGGGCGAACGCCGAGATCGAGGCGTGCGGGGCACCGGTTCGCTCGGTGCGGGCCAGGAGCAGGCAGAAGTCCGAGTACTGCGCGTAACTCGTCCACAGTTTCTGGCCGGTGACGGTGTAGCGGCCGTCCGGGCCGCGTTCGGCGTACGTGGCCATGGCGGCCAGGTCCGAGCCGGCGCCCGGCTCGCTGAAGCCCTGGCACCAGACGTCGTCGCCGGAGAGCATCCGCGGCAGCAGGCGGGCGCGCTGCTCCTCGGAGCCGAACTCCAGCAGCGCGTGGGCGAGATAGCCGATACGCGGGACCCCGGGCGCGCCCCGTACCCCCAGCTCGTCACTGATCGCGACTTGATGGAGGGCGGTAAGCCCCCGTCCGCCGTACTCCCGCGGTACGTCGAGACCGACCCAGCCACCGGAGTGCAGCAGACGGTGCCAGCGGTGCAGGAAGACGGGGGCCGGCTCGTCCGCGCGCCGCTCGGGCAGCGGATGGTCGGCCAGCCAGGTGCGGAAGTCGCGGCGCAGGCGGTCCAGGTCCGCCGGGTCGCCGAAGTCCAGGAGGGTGTCCGTCACGGTGTCCGTCATCGGGTGGCCTCCGAGGTGGCCAGGGCGGGCAGCAGGTCGGCCGTGGTCGCGAGCAGCCGCGCGCCCACCAGGACCCTGCGCAGATACAGATGGGCGATGTGCTCCCAGGTCTGGGCGATGCCCCCGAACACCTGCATCCCGGCGTACACCGCCTCGACCGCAGAGGTGTTGACCTCCGCCTTGGCCACGCGGGCCGCCGCGAGCGCCCGGTCCGGCGGCTCGTGGTCCAGACACCAGGCGGCGTACCGGGCAGCGCTGGTACAGGACTCCACCTGCACGGTCGCGTCCGCGAGCAGGTGCCGCACCGACTGGAAGGAGCCGATCGGCCTGCCGTACTGGTGCCGGTCGCGGGCGTAGCCCACGCTCAGCTCGACGAACGAGGCCGCCGTGCCGACGAGTTCCGCGGTGACGACGACCAGGGCGTACGCCTGCCAGCGCTGCCGTGCCTCGGGAGCGAGCCGTCCGACGACCTCCCCGCCCGCGGAGGCGGTCCGTACGCCGCGCAACAGGTCGGCGGTCGGCGCGGGCGGGCCAAGACCGACTTTCCGTACGGTTCCGCCGGGGGCGACGGCCAGCGCGCAGTCGGCGCCCTCGCAGTCCCAGGCGACGAGGGCGGACGTGGTGGGCCCTGGGAAGCGCAGGTCTTGGGCGAGGGCGATCGTCGGCCGTGCCGGCGGGGGTGGTTCCCCGAGCAGCCGCAGCAGCTCCGGAGCGAGCAGATTCGTGCCGAGCAGGGACGTGGTCAGGGGCTGTCTGCCGTGTTCTTCGGCGAGCAGCGCGCACTCCTGCACGGTGGCGGCCGGCGGGGCGGTGCGGCGCAGCTCCGCGAGGCCGAGTTCGTCGAGCGCCTGCTGCGCGGCCGCGCGGGTCCGCGGCTTCACCTCGTCGGCGGAGCCCACGCGGTACCGGGTCGCGAAAGACCGCAGCATGGCGCGGACCAGGGCGAACTCCTCAGGCTCCACGCTCAGTCCTCCTCAGGGGCGGGCGGTCGGCGGTGCGCGCGGGAGGCGAGCTCGTCGATGATGCGGATGTGGTCCGGGCTGGTCATCGTGGACCGCTCGGCCAGCAGGGCCGCCTCCATGCCGCCGCGCGTCACCTGCTCGACCACCGCGGCCAGCGCCGCCTTGGTGGCGCGCAGCGCCTCCGCGGGCTGGGCGGCGAGCCGGTGGGCGAGCGCGAGCGCTTCGGGCATCAGGTCCGCGGTGGGTACGACCCGGTTGGCCAGGCCCAGCTCGACCGCCGTGGCCGCCGGGATCCGGTCCCCGGTGAACAGGTACTCCTTCACCCGCAGCAGACTCGTCAGCAGGGGCCACAGGGTGACCCCGCCGTCGCCCGCCACCAGACCGACCGACACATGGGGGTCGGCGAGATAGCCGTCCTCGGCCATCAGGACCAGGTCGCAGCCCAGGGCGAGGCTGCAACCGAGCCCGACCGCCGGGCCGTTGACGGCCGCGACCACCGGAAGCGGGAAGCGGATCATCTCCGTCTGGATGGTCCGGTCGAGCCGGATCGACCGCTCCCGCAGCTCCGGGTCGTGGTGGTGGCGGCGCAGATGGTCGAAGTCGCCCCCCGCGCTGAACGCCCGCCCCGCACCGGTGAGCACGACCGCCCGGGCCTTGGTGTCCTCGGCCAGCTCCCGCCACACCTCCGACAGCCGGCGGTGGAGTGCTTCGGAGACGCCGTTGAGTCGATCGGGTCGGTTCAGCGTGACGATACGGACGTCGCCGTCGGCGGCCACGGTCAGGACGGGGCTCACGTCGTCGCTCATGCCGCGATGGTATTAAAGGTCAGACCGATAGTGTCAATGGTGTTGCGCGAATTGGAGAATCACATTCTCGAGCGTTCTCGGGGCCGCGGGGGGTCAGCCCTGGGGCTCGGTCAGCTCCACCCGGTCCCGCCGGTCCACCTCGGCCGCGGCGCGCGCGAACCCGCACACATGGCGGCTCATCCGCCGCCGCGCCGCCGCCTCGTCGCCCGCCCGGATCGCCTCGGTGATCCGCGTGTGCGCGCGGGCCGTGAGCTCGCGGATCCGGGCGTCCATGAACTGCTCAAGGTTGGTGGCCGCGTGGATCGACTCCGAGAGCGCGCTCAGGAACCCGATGAGCAGTTCGTTGTCCCCCGCTTTGGCCACCGCGTGGTGCCAGCGGATGTTGGCCCGCAGGAACCGCTGTACGTCGTCGCCGGCCTCGACCAGCTCCGTATGGGCGGCGTCCAGGTCCGCCAGGTCCTGCTCGCCGCGGCGCCGGGCCGCCAGTGCGGCGCACGCCGGCTCGATCGCCTCGCGGGTCTCGTGCAGCGCCTCCAGCCGGATCTGCTGCCCCCGGATGACCAACTGCACCGTGCTGGCCAGGGACTCGCGCCCCGGCCGGTGTACGAAGGCCCCGCCCCCGCGCCCCGGGCGGATCCGGACCAGCCGCTCGACCTCGAGGATGCGCAGCGCCTCCCGTACGGTCGCACGGCTCAGCCCGGTCTGCTCCACGAGCTGCCGCTCCGGCGGCAGCGCCGTACCCTCGCTGAACTCCCCGGACAGGATCCGTTCGCGCACCTCGGCGGCCAGCACGTCCGACGCCTTCGGCACGGTGAGCGTTCCGAAGCGGGGGAAGGGCGAGGTGGGTTCGGCGCTGGGCACGGGTTCAGGCCTCTCGTCGGGCAACCGTTTTGGCTGAACCATTGAACACAGCGGGGGCGCGGACTGTCACATGACCATGCCTCCGTCCACCGGCAGGACCTGGCCGGTGACGAAGGAAGCGGCGTCCGAGGCGAGGAACACAAACGCCCCCGCGACCTCCTCCGGCTCGGCCCACCGGCCCAGCGGGATCCGGGCGAGCATCCGCTCCGCGAACTTCGGGTCGGTGCGAATGGTCTCCGTCATCGGCGTCGCGGCCAGCGGCGCCAGGGCGTTGACCAGGATCCGCTTCCTGGCCAGCTCCCGGGCGAGCGACTTGGTGAGGCCGATGATGCCCGCCTTGGCCGCGGAGTAGTTCACCTGGCCCAGGGTGCCGGTGAGGCCGGCCGACGAGGTGACGTTGATGACGCGCCCGGTGCCGTCCGTCGGCAGGAAGGGCAGCGCGGCCTGGGTGCAGTGGAAGGCGCCCATCACATGGATGTCGACCACCCGCCGGAAGGACTCCTCCTCGAGCTTGTCGAACATGGCCGGGGCGGTGACCCCGGCGTTGTTGACCAGGATGTGCAGACGGCCGTCGGCCAGTGCGGCGGCGCGCGCCACCGCGCTGTCGGCCGCGGCCCGGTCCCGTACGTCGAGGGCTGCGCCCTCGGCGGTCAGGCCCGAGGCGGAGAGCTTCCCGGCGACGGCGGCGGCCGCCGCCCCGTCGACATCGGTCACGAGCACGGCCGCCCCGGCGCGGGCCAGCGCCCCCGCGACCGCCGAGCCGATACCGCCCGCGGCGCCGGTCACCAGCGCCGAGCGGCCCGTGAGGTCGAACAGTCCCGTACGGTCGGTCATCCCTGACCCCTCCATCCCTGACTCCTCGTCTTCGTCACCTGGCTCATCAGTAACTCCGCGGCAGCCCCAGGGTGTGGGACCCCAGGTAGTTCAGGACCATCTCCTGGCTGACCGGCGCGATCCGCATCAGCCGGGCCTCGCGGAAGAAGCGGGCCACGGGGTACTCCTCGGAGTAGCCCATGCCGCCGTGGGTCTGCAGCGCCCGGTCGGCGGCGGTGAACCCCGCGTCCGCACACAGGTACTTGGCGGTGTTCGCCTCCCGCCCGCACGGGCGGCCCTGGTCGTACAGCCAGGTCGCCTTGCGCAGCACCAGCTCCGCCGCGTCGAGCCGGGCGAGCGAGTCGGCCAGCGGGAACTGGATGCCCTGGTTCATACCGATCGGCCGGCCGAAGACCTCGCGTTCCCGGCCGTACCGCACCGCCCGGTCGAGTGCCACCCGGCCGATGCCCAGTGCCTCGGCGGCGATCAGCATCCGCTCGGGGTTCAGGCCGTCGAGCAGATAGCGGAACCCCTCGCCCTCCTCGCCGACCCGGTCCTCGACGGGGACGCGCAACTCGTCGATGTACAGCTCGTTCGAGGTGACGGCGTTGCGTCCCATCTTCGGGATGGGACGGATGTCCACGTGGTCGCGGTCCAGGTCGGTGAGGAACAGCGTCATGCCGTCCGTGCGCTTCTCGACCTCGTCGACCTTCGAAGTCCGGGTCAGCAGCAGGATCTTCTCCGACTCCACCGCCTTGGAGATCCACACCTTGCGGCCGCTGACGACGTAGTGGTCGCCGTCCCGGCGCGCGTACGTCGTGATGCTGGTGGTGTCCAGTCCGGCGCCGGGTTCCGTCACCCCGAAGCAGACGTGCAGGTCGCCGCCCGCGATCCGGGGGAGCGTACGGCGCTTGAGCTCCTCGGATCCGTGCACCACGACCGGGTGCATACCGAAGATCGACAGATGGATCGCGCTCGCGGCGTTCATGCCGCCGCCCGAGCGGGCCACCTCCTCCAGCAGGAGCGTGGCCTCGGTGATGCCGAGGCCATGACCGCCGTAGGCCTCCGGGATCGTGATGCCTAGCCAGCCGCCGCCCGCGACGGTCGCGTAGAACTCCTCGGGAAAGGCGTGGTCGCGATCCTTCTCCATCCAGTAGCGGTCATCGAAGTCACGCAGGAGACCGGCGACGGCCTTGCGGATGGTCTCCTGATCCTCGGTCAGCTCAAAGTCCACGGCGGGGAACCCCTCTGCCGGCTGCTGATGCGTGAAACATATCAAAGGTCAGACCGAAAGCCCGCGTCAACCGTCCGGAGTGCGGTGGCAGCTGGGGAGGGCGGGGGATCCGTCCCTGGAAACGAGAACGGGCCCGCACAGGTGCGTCAGCCAGCGCGGCGCGATGCTGGC